>NZ_JAOECR010000014.1:0-89565 GCF_029836955.1 Stenotrophomonas sp. GD04054
TCGATCGCGATTTCATAGCCTGCATCGGCATGGCGCATCACGCCTGTGGCCGGGTCGTTCCACAGCACGCGGCCAATCCGCTTGGCTGCGGCCTCGGTGCCGTCGCAGACGATCACCATGCCGGCGTGTTGCGAGAAGCCCATGCCCACGCCGCCGCCGTGGTGCAGCGATACCCAGGTCGCGCCGCTGGCGGTGTTGAGCAGGGCGTTCAGCAGCGGCCAGTCGGAGACCGCATCCGAACCGTCGGCCATCGCTTCGGTTTCGCGGTTCGGCGATGCCACGCTGCCGCTGTCCAGATGATCGCGGCCGATCACCACCGGTGCCTTCAGTTCGCCGTTGGCGACCATTTCGTTGAAGGCCAGACCCAGACGATCGCGGTCACCCAGGCCCACCCAGCAGATGCGCGCCGGCAGGCCCTGGAACTTGATCTTCTCGGCGGCCATGTCCAGCCAGCGGTGCAGGTGCGGGTTGTCAGGAATCAGTTCCTTCACCTTGGCGTCGGTCTTGGCGATGTCTTCCGGGTCACCACTCAGTGCGGCCCAACGGAACGGGCCGATGCCACGGCAGAACAGCGGGCGGATGTAGGCGGGTACGAAGCCCGGGAAATCGAAGGCATTGGCCACGCCTTCTTCCAGTGCCATCTGCCGCAGATTGTTGCCGTAGTCCACTGTCGGTACGCCCAGCGCGTGGAAGCCGAGCATGGCGCGGATGTGGTTGGCCATCGATGCGCGTGCAGCCTTCTCCACGTCCTTCGGCGCACTCACGCGCTTTTCGTCCCACTGCTCGACGGTCCAGCCCTGCGGCAGGTAGCCGTTCACCGGGTCGTGCGCGGAGGTCTGGTCGGTCAGCAGGTCCGGCTTCACGCCGCGCTTGAGCAGTTCGGCCAGCACATCGGCAACGTTGCCGAGCAGGCCCACCGACTTCGGCGTACCGGCCTTGCACGATTCGTCGATCAGGCGCAGCGCTTCGTCCAGATTGTCGGTCCAGGTATCCAGGTAGCCGGTGCGCAGGCGCATGTCGATGCTGCTCTTCCGGCACTCGACGGCCAGGCACGAGGCGCCGGCCATCACGGCGGCCAGCGGCTGCGCGCCGCCCATGCCGCCGAGGCCGCCGGTGAACAGCCACTTCCCGGTCAGGTCGCCACCGAAGTGCTGGCGTCCCATCTCCACGAAGGTCTCGTAGGTGCCCTGCACGATGCCCTGCGCACCGATGTAGATCCAGCTGCCGGCGGTCATCTGGCCATACATGGCCAGGCCCTTCTTATCCAGCTCGTTGAAGTGGTCCCAGTTGGCCCAGCGCGGCACCAGGTTGGAATTGGCGATCAGCACGCGCGGCGCATCGGCATGGGTGCGGAACACGCCCACCGGCTTGCCCGACTGCACCAGCAGGGTCTGGTCGTCGTCCAGGCGCTTGAGCGTTTCGACGATGGCATCGAAGCTCTCCCAGTCGCGCGCGGCACGGCCGATGCCGCCGTACACCACCAGTTCCTGCGGCCGTTCGGCCACGTCCGGGTGCAGGTTGTTCATCAGCATGCGCAGCGGCGCTTCGGTCAGCCAGCTTTTGGCGTTGAGCGTGGTGCCGGTCGGCGCGGCAATGGTGCGGGACGGGTCGTTGCGGGTCATGCGGCGCTCCGGTTCGTAGCGAATTCAAGGCAGGCGTTGAGCACCTGCGCCAGGGTGTGGCGCAGCGGTGCGGCGTGGTCGGGGTCGAGCGGGGTGGGCCAGCTGTGCTCGTCCACCTGGTCCGGCAGGGGTTCGTGCATGTAGCCGCGGCAGGCCAGTTCCATCTGCAGGCTGTGCACGCCGCCGGCGACGTTGCTGTAGTGGCGGGTGATCCAGCCGCCCTTGAAGCGGCCGTTGCGCACCTGGCTCATGCCACTGATCTTCAGCAGGTTCTCCACCACATCGCTCAACGCGTTGTCGCAGGAGGTGTCCGGCGCGCCGGAGGGGCCGGCGGTACCGAGATTGAACTGCGGCAGTTCACCGTCGAACAGGTGCGGGATATGCGAGCGGATCGAGTGCGCGTCATACACCACGACAGTGCCGAACTTCGCGCGCAGGCGCGTGATCTGTGCGGCCAGCGCATCGTGGTAAGGCAGGAAATACGTGTCGCGGCGACGGGCGATTTCCGTTTCATCCGGCTCGCGGCCCGCGTGGTACAGCGGCTGGTTGTCGAAGGTGGTCAGCGGGCACAGGCCGGTGGTGTTCTGACCCGGGTACAGCGACACGCCGCTGGGATCGCGGTTGAGGTCGATCACCGAGCGCGAGATCGCCGAGCGCACCGTGGTCGCGCCCATGCCGCGCACGAAGTCGTATAGTTCGTGCACCCACCAGTCGGCATCGCGGCGGGCCAGCCATGGCGAGTGGTAGTCGCCGATCAGGTCGTGCGGCAGCTCGCTGCCGGTATGCGGGAAGCTGACGATCAGCGGGGCATCGCCTTCGTGCACTGTCAGCCATTCGGGATGGACATTCATGCCTGCGGTTCCACGGTTGGCAGAAGCCCGGCCAAGCCCTGCGCCAGCGCGCCACTGCGCACCAGGTTGGTGGCGGTCACCATGTCCGGGTGGAAGTAGCGGTCTTCTTCCAGCGTCGGCACCTGTGCACGCAGTGTGGCGCGCACGGATTCCAGCGCGGCACTGGAGCGCAGCGGCGCGTGGAAGTCGCAGCCCTGCGCGGCGGCCAGCAGCTCGATGCCGATCACGTTGGCGGCATTTTCGGCCATCTGCATCAGGCGGCGCGCACCGTGCGCGGCCATCGACACATGGTCTTCCTGATTGGCCGAGGTCGGGATCGAATCGACGCTGGCCGGGTAGGCGCGCTGCTTGTTTTCCGAGACCAGTGCGGCGGCGGTCACCTGCGGAATCATGAAGCCGGAATTCAGGCCCGGGCGCGGGGTCAGGAACGCCGGCAGGCCGGACAGCGCCGGGTCCACCAGCATCGCCAGGCGGCGCTCGCTGATCGAACCGATCTCGCACACCGCCATCGCCAGCATGTCGGCGGCGAAGGCGACCGGCTCGGCGTGGAAGTTGCCGCCGGAAAGGGCTTCGCCGGTATCGGTGAACACCAGCGGATTGTCGGACACGCCGTTGGCTTCGATTTCCAGCGTGGTCGCGGCCTGGCGCAGGATGTCCAGCGCCGCGCCCATCACCTGCGGCTGGCAGCGCAGGCAGTACGGGTCCTGCACGCGCACGTCGTTGTCACGGTGCGATTCGCGGATGTCCGAGCCCTGCATCAACGTGCGCAGGGTGGCGGCCGTGGCGATCTGCCCGCGCTGGCCGCGGATGGCATGGATGCGCGGGTCGAACGGGGTATCCGAGCCCTTGGCCGCTTCCACCGACAGCGCGCCGGTGACCAGCGCGGCCTGGAACACGGTTTCGATCTCGAACAGGCCGGCCAGCGCATAGGCGGTGGAGAACTGGGTGCCGTTGAGCAGGGCCAGGCCTTCCTTCGCGCCCAGCTCGATCGGTTGCAGGCCGACACGTGCCAGTGCGTCGACCGCCGGTAGGCGTTCGTCACCGATGAAGGCTTCGCCGACGCCCAGCATCACGCTGGCCAGGTGCGAGAGCGGCGCCAGGTCACCCGAGGCACCCACCGAGCCCTGTGCGGGCACCACCGGCAGCACGCCCTTGACCAGCATTGCTTCCAGCAGCAGCAGGGTTTCCTCGCGCACGCCCGAAGCGCCCTGCGCCAGGCTGACCAGCTTCAGCGCCATCATCAGTCGCACCACATTCGCCGGCATCGGCTCGCCCACACCGGCCGCATGCGAGAGCACGATGTTCCGCTGCAGGGTAGCCAGGTCCTCGCGCTCGATGCGCACGCTGGCCAGCTTGCCGAAGCCGGTGTTGATGCCATAGACCGGCGCGCCCTTGGCGACGATGGCGGCCACGGTCGCGGCACTGGCACGCACCACCGGCAGCGCGGCCGGGTCCAGTGCAAGCGGCGCACCGCGATAGGCCTGCCGCCACTGGGCGAGGGTGACATGGCCGGGGCGAAGAACCAGGGTGTTGCTCATGTGTTGCTCCAGGAGGCAGGCAGGTCGGGCTGTCCGCGCACCACGCGCGCGTGCAGCGGGTTGAATCCAATGCGATAGACCAGGTCGGCGGGGGCGTCGATGTCCCAGATCGCCAGGTCGCAGTCCAGGCCCAGGGCCAGGCGGCCGATGCGGTCGCCACGGCCCAGAGCGCGCGCTGCTTCACGGGTGAAGCCGGCGATGCACTCGTCCACGGTCAGGCGGAACAGGGTGGCGCCCATGTTCATCGCCAGCAGCGGGCTGGTCAGTGGCGAGGTACCGGGGTTGCTGTCGGTGGCCAGCGCCAGCGGCACGCCGGCCGCACGCAGCGCCGCGATCGGTGGCAGGGTGGTATCGCGGGTGAAATAGAAGGCGCCGGGCAGCAGCACCGCCACGGTACCGGCCGCGGCCATCGCGGCGATGCCGGCATCGTCCAGGTGTTCGATATGGTCGGCCGAGAGTGCACCGAAGCTGGCGGCCAGTTCGGCGCCATGCTGGTTGCTCAGCTGCTCGGCGTGGATCTTCACCGCCAGCCCGTTGGCGCGCGCCGCTTCGAAGACCTGCCGCGCCTGCGCCGGCGAGAACGCGATGTTCTCGCAGAACACGTCCACTGCTTCGGCCAGGCCTTCGGCGGCGATGGCCGGAATCATCACGTTGCACACCTCGTCGGTGTACTCCTGTGCTTCGCGGCCCGGCGGAATCGCGTGTGCGCCGAGGAAGGTGGTCACCACGTTGACCCGGCATTCCTCGCCCAGCGCACGCGCCACCTGCAGCTGCTTGCGCTCGTCGGGCAGGGTCAGGCCGTAGCCGGACTTGATCTCGAGGGTGGTTACGCCCTCGGCGCGCATTGCCAGCAGGCGCGGCCGGCTTTCGCTGGCCAGCTGTTCCGGTGTGGCGGCGCGGGTGGCGCGCACGGTGGAGACGATGCCGCCGCCGGCACGGGCGATGTCGGCATAGCTGACGCCCTGCAGGCGCTGCTCGAATTCGTTGGCGCGGTTGCCGGCGTAGACCAGGTGGGTGTGGCAGTCGATCAGGCCGGGCGAAATCCAGCGGCCTTCGCCGTCGATGCGGGTGGTCGGCTGCAGGTGGGCATCGCTGCCGGCCGCGCCGACATGGACGATGCGGCCATCGGCGCAGGCCAGGACGCCATCGCGGATGACACCCAGCCCCTCGCCATCGAGGGTGATCAGGTGGACGTTGGACCAGAGGGTATCGACGTGCATGGCATCCACAACGCGGCTGTGCTTATATGTCTATACAATATAGGCGTCCATTTCGGGTTGTCCAGCCATGTCCGATTCGCGTTCCCCGCACAGTTTCCATGCCGCCCACGCCCTGCTGGTCGAGGGTTGGGCTCGCGATGTCCGCTTGCAGGTGCAGGACGGTCGCATCACGGCGATCAGTACGGGGCAGGGCGCGCAGGCGGGCGATACCCGCGTCGGCATCCTGGTGCCGGGCCTGCCCAACCTGCACAGTCATGCGTTCCAGCGCGGCATGGCCGGGCTGACCGAGATCGGCGGCGGCGACGGTGACAGCTTCTGGAGCTGGCGCGAGCTGATGTATCGCTTCCTGGCCCATCTGCGCCCGGACGCGGTGCAGGCCATCGCCGCCCAGGCCTACATGGAAATGCTGGAAAGCGGCTTCACCCGCGTCGGTGAATTCCACTACCTGCACCACGATGCTGACGGCCGGCCGTATGCCAACCGTGCCGAGATGAGCGCGCGGATTGCGGCGGCGGCCGACCACACCGGTATCGGCCTGACCCTGCTGCCGGTGTTCTATGCACATGCCGATTTCGGCGGGGCGGCACCGAACCCCGCGCAGCGACGCCTGATCCACGACGTAGAGGGATTTGCGCATCTGCTGGACGCCGCCAAGCCGTCTTTGGCCGCGCTGCCCGATGCGGTGCTCGGCATTGCCCCGCACAGCCTGCGTGCAGTCACCGGCGAGGAATTGAGTGCCTTGCTGCCGCTGACCGACGGCCCGGTGCACATCCACATCGCCGAACAGGTGCGCGAAGTGGAGGCCTGCCTGGCCTGGAGCGGCCAGCGCCCGGTGCAATGGCTGTACGACCATGCACCGGTCGATGCGCGCTGGTGCCTGGTGCACGCCACCCACATCACCGACGATGAGCGCGCCGCCATCGTGGCCAGCCAGGCGGTGGCCGGCCTGTGCCCGATCACCGAAGCCAACCTTGGCGACGGCCTGTTCCCGATGCAGGCGTTCGCACGCGAGGGCGGGCGCTTCGGTGTCGGTTCCGATTCCAATGTGCTGATCGACGCGGCTGAAGAACTGCGCCTGCTTGAGTACGGTCAGCGCCTGACCCTGCGCGGGCGCAACGTACTGGCCCCGGATGCCACCCGCAGCAGCGGCCGCTTCCTGTTCGAAGGTGCATTGCAGGGCGGTGCACAGGCGCTGGGCGTGGCCGCTGGCCTGCAGGTCGGCGCCAGCGCCGATCTGGTCGAGCTGGATGCCGCACACCCCGCGCTACAGGCGCGGCAGGATGACGCATGGCTTGACAGCTGGGTGTTCGCCGCACGTAATGGCGCGCTGCGATCGGTCTGGCGTCATGGCCGCCAGTGCGTGGCCGACGGCCGCCACCTGCAGCGCGAGGCGATCACCAGCGCCTTCGCTGCCGCCCTGCGCGGCGTGCTGGGCTGATCGCCTCCCGCCATCGAGACCCCATTACGTGAAGGCCAGCAAGTCCGCCACGCTCAACCAGCGTATCCGCAGCGATCTGGAAAGCCGCATCCTCAGCGGAGAGTGGGCGCCGGGCTTTCGTATTCCGTACGAACACGAGCTGATGGAGCAGTACGGCTGCTCGCGGATGACCGTGAACAAGGTGCTGACCGCACTGGCCGAGAGCGGCATGATCGAGCGCCGCCGCCGCGCTGGTTCGTTCGTGGCGCGGCAGCCCCCGCACCTGGAACAGGTGGCGCTGGAGATTCCCGACATCGCGATGGAAGTCGGCTCACGCGGTCATCAGTACGCGTATCGCCTGCTGCAGCGCGACCTGCGCCTGGCTGACGCCGGCAATGCCGGTGAGGTGGAGCTGGCGGGCCAGGAGACGCTGCTGGCGATGCGATGCCTGCACCTGGCCGATGGCCGTCCGTTGGCGCTGGAGCACCGCCTGATCAGCCCGGTGGGCGTGCCGGAGGTGCTGGAGGTCGACTTCAGTACCACCGCGCCCGGCAGCTGGCTGCTGCAGAACGTGTCCTGGACCCGTGCCCAGCACCGCATCAGCGCCTGGGGCGCGGATACCGCCACGGCCAAGCTGCTGGAGGTGAAGCCCGGCACCGCCTGTCTGGTGATCGAGCGCCTGACCTGGCGCGGCGAACGGCCGATCACCCGTGTGCGCCAAGTGTTCCTCGGCGATGCCTGGGACCTGGTGGCGCGCTTCGCGCCTGGCGCAAGGTAGGGTCGGCCCCGCTTGGGACACGCTGTCGCCTTGAACTCTGTCGAGGCGTGTGTACGATGTGTATCGTCCCCATATGAAGAGCAGGGACCTCATCCGGGATCTGGAGGCGGCAGGTTGGACCTGTCGCCGGATTCGCGGATCCCATCATGTATTCGTGCACCCGCAGCACCCTCACATCATCACCGTGCCTCACCCTAGGAAGGATCTGGGGAAAGGGCTGGTGCAGGCGTTGCGGAAGCTCGCAGGACTGACGTAGGAGGGCCCATGCGATATCCAGTCTTGATCGAGGCAGGCGATGAGCGCACCGCGTGGGGTGTGGTCGTTCCGGATCTGCCGGGGTGCTTCTCGGCGGCCGACACGCTTGAGGAGGCGCTCAGCGCTGCCGAGGAGGCTGCGCTCGCCTGGATTGATGCGGCCCTGGATGACGGGCGCTCGATTCCGACACCTTCCGCGCCACAGAAAATCGCCGCCGAGGCATCCAAGGACATTCGTTGGATTCTTGCGTACATCTGCATTGATCCGGCCCTGCTGGACGACACCATCGAGCGGGTCAACATCAGCCTGCCACGCCGGATCCTGGCGAGGCTGGATGCGCAGGCCAGAGCGGCAGGTGAATCGCGCTCCAGTTACATCGCCCATCTCGCAGCATTGGGCTGAGCAGGCGCCATGTAGAGCCGAGCCATGCTCGGCTGCTGTTGGCGCGATGCGCGATGAGTCGAGCGTGGCTCGACTCTACAAGGGCACCCACGCATCTACGGACATCCCAATCAATACGTAGCGCACTGCCGCCAGCGCACCGGCTCATCCACGCCGGGGCGGGCGTTGAGCTGGATGCGCACGTTGCGCAGGGCGGGGTAGTGCAGGACTTCCTCGCAGACCCGCGGCCACACCGCGTCCAGCTCGCCGGTGCGGTTGATCGCCAGCGTCTGCCGGGTCAGCCAGACACCGCTGGCGATGCCGGGCTTGCCGGCCAAGGCACGGGACAGATCGGCCTGGAAGCGCTCCAGCGTGGCGGCATCCGGGTTGGGATTGCTGCGCGCATCGGTTGAGGGTGTGGCCGGCGCAGGCAGCGTGGTCGGCGGCGTGGTGGCGGGGGCCGGCGCCGGTTCGGGCGCCGCTTCAACCGCAGGCGCGACCGGCGCGGGGGCGACCGCCACCTCGGCAACGGGCGGGGCGTCCTGCACATGCAGCCCTTGCAGGCTCAATCCCACCAGCAGGCCCAGCGTCACCGCGGCGAGCGCGGCTATAGCAATGCGACGCAGCGCCTCATGACGGGCACTGGCACGCACACGGCCTTCGATATCAACCGGCAGATAGGGCTGCAGCAGCGGCCACAGGCGTGGGCCATCCAGCACTTCGACCGCCTGCTTTTCGGCGGCGCTGCGGCCGTCGCGTTCCATCCGGCCTTCAGTCAGCAGCACGCCGCCGCGGGCGCCAGCCAGACGGGCGGCCGCACCCAGTTCGTTCACCGCGGCGGTGCCGATGCGATAGGCCAAGCCGTGCTTGCACGAGACCAGCCAGCTGTTGGGGCCGTCGCTGAGCAGGAAATCGCTGCTGGGCTCACGGGATTCCTCGCCCGGGTCATCCAGTTCGCGCAGGCCGCGCTGCTCGCGCAGCATGCGCTTGACCAGTACCGAGAACTCGCGCCAGTGCATGCCAGCCAAGGCCTGCAGGCCGAGTTGCATCTCCTTCTGCCGCCGCTTGATCCACCACAGATAGACAACGGCCAGGGAACAGGTAAGCAGGGCCGACAGCAGGGCCAGGATCCAAGGGAGCATGCAGGAGGTGCGCGGAAGGGGCGAATGCGGAGGACGACAGTGTAAAGGTCGTGCCGCATTGCTGGGTCAGGAGGTTCCTGACAGGAAACGTGATGGCGCGCGCAGATCGGTATACGGCGGACACGAAAAACCCGCCAATCCTGAAGCCGTGAGGGGAGGGAACAAACGGCAGCCGAAGCGATTGGCGGGTTGCTCGCGATTGTCAATCAAAATTTATTGCATTGCAACAATGGCATTCAGGGCACGCTGTCGGGCGACTGATGACTGCCCGGGGCGGGAGCATCGGCGCCCGAAGCGGCACGGTTCTCCAGCGTGGCCAGGCGCGCATGCAGGGCGTCGATGCGCGCCTCCAGCGCAGTCACCTCGTCGGCGGTGGGGACATGCAGCCGCTTGAGCACGCCCTGTACCTGGTCATCGAAGGCCTTCTCGACTTTGGTCCAGGTGCCGGAGGCCTTTTCGCGGGCCTCGTCCAGCGACGTTTCAACGTTGTCGCGCCAACCCGGGCCCTGTTCGCCGTGGCGTTCACGGCGGCGGGCCTCCCAGGCTTCGCCTTCCTTCACCAGGCCATCGAAGAAGCGGCTGCCTTCAGCCTGTGCACGGCCCAGGGCGCCCAGGCCTGCCAGCCAGACCTGCTGGGCCGAATCGCTGAGCTTGCGCGAGAAGCGCTCGGCCTGGTCACCGAAAGAGGCGTCGTCGTTGCGGCGGTCGTCGTTTTCGTAGTGGTTCATCGCACTTCCCGTGGGAGTTGGGCCTGTCCCGAGAGTAGCGCGCGATGGCGTTGCACGGCCGTGACGGCCGCCGCCGGGATTCAGCCCAGCTTTTCCTTCAGCACGCGCTGGATCTCGCCTTCGACCATGCCCTTCATCGCCGACAGCAGGAAGCCCAGCTTGGCCGTGACGCGCACGGCGCCCGGCTGCAGTTCGATCGCACCGTCCACGCCGCTGCCGGAGAAATTCAGTACGTCGGCAGTCCAGGACGACTTCAGGCCGAAGCGCTCGGACAGCTTGGCGGCGACCTGTTCGATCGCGGCGCGCGCCTGTGCATCGGGCAGGGCGTGGGCGTGGCGGACATCGATGGTGGACATGCAGGCTCCTGGCGCAAAGCGGGGATGATCAATGAGGGCGAGCATTGTGCGCATCGAGGGCCTTCGCGCCAAGCACTCATCGTGGGTTCTTCTTCGTGGGCGACCAACCTGCTAGGCTGCGCCGCGTGCAGAACCTGCTTGTTCACTTCAGCCAACAACAACAGCCCGACCAGCCGCTGCGGCCCGGGGTGCAACGCATCGTGCGCCAGGCCAATGGCAGTGTGAGGCTCGGCGACGCCGGCCACGGTGCCCTGCTGCTGGCGCAGTTCTGCGTGGATGATCGCGGCCTCTGGCTGCAGGTCGGCAACGGTATCCGCGGCATTCATGTGAACGGTCGCCCGGTGCGGCGCATGGCGCTGCTGCGTGCGGGCGATGCGGTGTATGTGGACGGCGTGGAAATGGTCCTGCAGGGCGAGGTGGAGAGCCTGCTGCAGGCCCCCGCACCGAACAGCGGTGACGGCACCAATGAGCAGCAGCGCCTGCTGCGCGGTGTCGGTGGCCTGCACCATGGCCGCAGCTTCACGCTGTCGCGGTCCCGCCTGATCGGCCGCGGTGGCGACGCTGACATCGAGATCAATGAGCCGGCCTTTGCCGAACAGCACGCCCGCGTGGAAGTGCATGGCGAACGCGTGCTGCTGCGTGACCTGGGCAGTGCCGATGGCACACGGGTCAACGGCGTGGCCGTGCGCCACTGCTGGCTGCAGGCCGGCGACCAGGTGGTGTTCGATGGCCAGCACCGGTTCGTGCTGGAAGTGCCGCATGACCCGCGCCGGCGCCCGCTGCCGGATGAAGACGAGTCCAGCCAGGACGCCGAGCAGGCGCCGGTGATGCCGGCCGCGCCGCGCAAGGTCCGGCGCTGGCCGTGGCTGCTGGTGAGTGCGCTGCTGCTGGCTGCACTGCTCAGCCTGCTGCTCTGGTTCGGCGCGCGCTGATCTGAACCGGCCGTATCCGCTCTGGTAGATGCCGACCTTGGTCGGCACGCTCCTTCGGCGGGGATGACGCCTGACTGCGTACGCCGACCAAGGTCGGCGACTACCGGGGCATTGCTCCTGGCCTGAGTCCGCTGGATCCGCTCTGGTAGGTGCCGACCTTGGTCGGCACGCTTCTCCGGCGGGCATGACGCCTGACGGCGTACGCCGACCAAGGTTGGCGACTACCGGCGCCTTGCTGGCGGCCAATGGATTCCAATGAAACCAAATTTCCCTTGCCGCACAAGGCCGCAAGGCTGGTGCACTGCGGCATACTAGGGGTCTTGCCCCACAGGTGTGACATGACGCGCGCGTTCAACTTCAGTGCCGGCCCTGCAACCTTGCCGGAATCGGTCCTGCGCCAGGCGCAGGCGGAAATGCTGGACTGGCACGGTACCGGTGCCTCGATCGTGGAAATGAGCCATCGCGGTGCGGAGTTCATGTCCGTGGCCGCCGAGGCCGAGGCCGACCTGCGTCGACTGCTCGATATCCCCGAAGACTATGCGGTGCTGTTCCTGTCCGGTGGTGCCACCACCCAGCAGGCGCTGATCCCGCTCAACTTCGCCACCCCCGGCCAGCGTGCCGATTACGTGGTCAGTGGTCACTGGGGCAAGACGGCGGTCAAGCAGGCCGGTGTCTACGTCGACGTCAACATCGCCGCCAGCAGCGAGGCCGATGGTTACCGCACGCTGCCGCCGCGCGCCGACTGGCAGCTGTCGCCCGATGCCGCCTACGTGCACATCACCGCCAACGAAACCATCCACGGCGTCGAGTTCCGTGATGTGCCCGACACCGGCAGCGTCCCGCTGATCGCCGACTTCAGCTCGTCCATCGCCAGCGAACCGCTGGATGTGCGCCGTTATGGCGTGATCTACGCCGGCGCGCAGAAGAACCTGGGCCCGGTCGGCATCGCGGTGATGATCATCCGCCGCGATCTGCTCGAGCGCAGCGGCCAGCCGCGTGCGGACATCTTTGATTACCGCTCGCACGTTGCCCGCGACTCGATGCTCAACACCCCGCCCACCTGGAACTGGTATCTGGCCGGCCTGGTGTTCAAGTGGATGTTGGCCGAGGGCGGCGTGGCCGAGTTCGCCAAGCGTAATGCCGCCAAGGCGGCGCTGGTATACGGCACCATCGACGGCTCTGGCGGCTTCTACCGCAACGAGGTCGCACACGCGGCCCGTTCGCGGATGAACATCCCGTTCTTCCTGCCTGATGCTGAGCTTGATGCCCGCTTCGTCGCCGAAGCCAAGGCCGCCGGCCTGCTGGCGCTGAAGGGGCACAAGGTGGTCGGGGGCATCCGCGCCTCGCTGTACAACGCCATGCCGCTGGCCGGGGCCGAGGCGCTGGTCGCCTTCATGGCCGATTTCCAGCAGCGTCACGGCTGAGCAATGAACGGCGCGCACCGTCGGGTGCGTGCCCCGCAACAAGGAACTCCGATGGCAAGCAGCAAATCCAGCAAGAAGGCGCCGAAGAAGGCTGAACCGGCCAAGGACAGCGCGCCCACCAAGGCGAAGGGCAAGGCCAAGGCCGCGTCGAACCCGGCACCCACCCTGGCGCCCCTGGCGCTGGCCGATGTGCGCTCGAAGATCGACCAGATCGACCGCGACATCCAGAGCCTGATCGCCGAGCGCGCGCGCTTCGCCCACCAGGTCGGCAAGGCCAAGGGCAAGCTTGCCGCCGCCGTCGACTACTACCGCCCCGAGCGCGAAGCGCAGGTGCTGCGCATGGTGGTGGACCGTAACGAAGGCCCGCTCAGCGATGAGCTGCTGGTGCACGTCTACCGCGAGATCATGTCGGCCTGCCTGGCCCAGCAGGAGCCACTGAAGATCGGCTACCTCGGCCCGGAAGGCACCTTCAGCCAGCAGGCGGTGCTCAAGCACTTCGGCCGCTCCGCGCTGGGCCTGCCGATGGCCAGCATCGAAGAAGTGTTCCAGGAAGTGGAAGCGGGCAACGCCGATTTCGGCGTGGTGCCGGTGGAGAATTCGGGGCAGGGCACCATCCAGATCACTCTGGACATGTTCCTGACCTCCAACCTGAAGATCTGTGGCGAAGTGGAACTGCGCGTGCAGCAGTACCTGATGTCGCGCAGCGGCCGCATCGAGGACATCGAGCGCATCTACGCACACCCGCAGTCGTTCATGCAGACCTCGGCGTGGCTGCGCGCCAACCTGCCGAAGGCCGAGAAAATTCCGGTGTCGAGCAATGCCGAAGGTGCGCGTCGTGCGCGCAACGCTGACGACGCAGCGGCCATCGGTGGCGAGAGTGCCGGCCACGTGTACGGCCTGAAGAAGGTGGTCACCAAGCCGATCCAGAACGATGCCGACAACACCACCCGCTTCCTGGTGGTGGGCCGGAATATCTTCCCGACCTCCGGCCACGACCGCACCTCGGTGCTGGTGTTCATCCATGACAAGCCTGGTGCGCTGTTCGACGTGCTCAGCCCGTTCGCCCGCCACGGCATCAGCATGAACCGCATCGAGTCGCGGCCGTCGCACCACGGCAAGTGGGAATACGGCTTCTTCATCGACCTGGCCGGCCACATCGACGATGCGCCGATGCAGGCCGCGCTGGCCGAACTGGAAGCGCACTCGGCACAGATCAAGGTACTCGGCTCCTATCCGGTGGCCGTGCCCTGAGTGCTGCTGCGGCGGCCACGGCCGCCGCTCCCTGATGCATCGCCGGCGCTGCCGGCGTTTACGGAACGATCGAACGATGAGCAACGCGCAACACTGGATCGCCCGCAAGGGCCAGCCGCTGCAGGGCAGCCTGACCATTCCCGGCGACAAGTCGGTCTCGCACCGCTCGGTGATGTTCGCCGCGCTGGCCGATGGCACCTCGCATATCGAAGGTTTCCTGGAAGGCGAGGACACCCGCGCCACTGCGCGCATCTTCAGCCAGCTGGGCGTGCGCATCGAAACCCCCAGCTCGTCGCAGCGCATCGTGCACGGCGTCGGTATCGACGGCCTGAAGGCGCCGGATGCGCCGCTGGACTGCGGCAACGCGGGCACCGGCATGCGCCTGTTGGCCGGTCTGCTGGCGGGCCAGGCATTCGACTGCACGCTGATCGGCGATGAGTCGCTGTCCGGCCGCCCGATGCGCCGCGTGACCGGCCCGCTGTCGCAGATGGGCGCGAAGATCGACACCCAGGAAGACGGGACGCCGCCGCTGCACGTGCATGGCGGGCAATCGCTGCACGGCATCGACTTCGCCTCGCCGGTGGCCAGCGCGCAGATCAAGTCGGCGGTGCTGTTGGCCGGCCTGTACGCGCAGGGCGAAACCCAGGTGACCGAACCGCACCCGACCCGTGACTACACCGAGCGCATGCTGTCCGCGTTCGGCGTGGACATCGAATTCTCGCCCGGCAAGGCACACCTGCGTGGTGGCCAGCGCCTGCGCGCGACTGACATCGTGGTGCCGGCGGACTTCTCTTCGGCTGCGTTCTATCTGGTGGCTGCCAGCATCATTCCGGGCTCCGAGCTGCGCCTGAAGCAGGTCGGCCTGAACCCGCGCCGCACCGGCCTGCTGCACGCGCTGCGCCTGATGGGGGCGGACATCGCCGAAGAAAATCCGGCCGAGCAGGGCGGTGAACCGGTGGCGGATCTGGTGGTGCGCTACGCCCCGCTGAAGGGCGCACGCATTCCGGAAGCACTGGTGCCGGACATGATCGACGAGTTCCCGGCGCTGTTCGTGGCCGCTGCGGCCGCCGAAGGCCAGACCGTGGTCAGCGGGGCCGCCGAACTGCGGGTAAAGGAATCCGATCGTCTCGCCGCGATGGCGACCGGCCTGCGTGCGCTGGGCATGCAGGTGGACGAAACCGAAGACGGCGCCACCCTGCACGGCGGCGTGCGCCTGGGCAGCGGCACCATCGAAAGCCACGGTGACCATCGCATCGCCATGGCCTTCGCCATCGCCGGCCAGATCAGTGACGGCGAAGTGCGCATCAACGATATCGCCAACGTCGCCACCTCCTTCCCGGACTTCGATGGCCTGGCGCGCAGTGCCGGGTTCAACCTGGCCTGAGCGGCCACGCCCGGCAGATGACGTAACCCGGTGGGTGCCAACCTTGGTTGGCACGCTCACATCACCCGATAGGTGCCGACCTCGGTCGGCACGCTCATATCGCCAGGTAGGTGCCAACCTTGGTTGGCACGCTCACATCACCCGGTAGGTGCCGACCTTGGTCGGCACGCTCATATCGCCCGGTAGGTGCCGACCTTGGTCGGCACGCCTTTCCGCATAAAAAGACGGAGGCCGAAGCCTCCGTCGAAACATCACGAACCCCTCGTCCGCGATCAACGCTGCTCGGTGCGGAAATCCACCGGGACCCGCACCACGCTTGCTACTGCGCGGCCGTCATGCACCGCAGGCTGGAACTTCCAGTTCTGCACGGTGTTCAGCACCGCACGGTCCAGGTCGCGGCTGCGCTCGCCGCTGCGCGAAACAATCGCAGCGTTGGCGACATTGCCACGGGTATCGACATTCAGGCTGGCGATCACGCTGCCCTGCACGCCACTGCGCAGTGCGGCAGCGGGGTAGGTGGGCATGCGGTTGCTGGCCAGCGGGCGTGCTTCGCGATTACGCGCGACCGGCGTAGTCTTGTGCTGGCTGGAGGCCGGGGCGGCCTGGCGCGTTGCAGGTGCTGCTGCATCGGTCACCGCAGCCTGCTCAGGGGCGGGCAACATGCGCTCACCGACCGGTGCCGGCGCCACATCCTCCTGGTTGGAATGGCGCAGCCACAGCAGGGCGGCCGCAAACATCGCCACAATCAGCGCGATCCACATCCAGGGCGACGTGGGCTTGTGCTGCACGCTCGAATCCTGCTGCAGCTGCGGCGAATGAAGGTCTTCGTGGGTGGTGGCAGTCATCGCAAACTCCTTCCGTCAACTGACGACGTGGGAAGTGTTGCCCGAGCCATGGACGGGAAGTGTCAGCGCTGCGTCAACGCCACCGGCAGGGTTCAGTTTGCCTGCCGGGAAGCGTTCAGTTACTGCGTCTTGAAGTCGAACGGCACTTCAATGCTGCCGGGCACGGCCTGGCCGTTGCTCTGTGCCGGAGTGAAGCGCCAGCGCCGCACGGCGTCGGTGGCGGCACGGTCGAGGTCGCGTGAACCACTGCGCTGGATCACCGTGGCGTTGTTGGGATAGCCGGTGGCGTCCACGTCCACGCGTACCACCACGGTGCCGGTTTCGCCGGCGCGCAGGGCGGCGGCGGGGTACGACGGCGGCGGCGACTGGCCCGCAATCGGCATCGGCTGGCTGTTGCCGGTCGCGGCCGGCGCTGCGCCCGGGGCGGCCGGGGCCGGCTCGGCGATCGGGGCGGGTGGCGGCGGAGCGGTTTCGACCAGCTTCGGCGCTTCTTCCTCCACCGGTGCCGGCTTGGCGTCTGGCATGTCGCTGGAACCGGCCGCAGCGGCCAAGGGTTCCGGCAGGGGCTCGACCTGGGCGGTTTCCTGCGGGGTCTGTGCGGCCGGGTCGGCGCGGAAGAACTCCTTGTCACGGCCGGTCAGCCAGACCAGCACGAACAGCAGCACGCCCACGCCGAAGGCGATGCCGGCGATCTTCAGGGCGTTGCGCGGGATATGCACAGTGAACGACTTGGCGGACGACGAGCGGGGTGCAGACATGGACCGGACCAGTACGGAATAGCCCGATTCTGCCACGGCGGGAATGAACCGGGCGGCAGAAATCCGTATAACAAGCGATAATCCCATCCCTGATACCCACCACGACACCTGCCATGCTTGATCCAGCCCTGCTCCGCCACCAGCCCGCCGACCTCGCCGAACGCCTGCGCACCAGCCGCGGCTTCGAGCTCGACGTGTCTGCCCTGGAGTCCCTGGAGTCCGATCGCAAGCGCATCCAGGTGCGGACCCAG
The DNA here is from genome assembly GCF_029836955.1 of Stenotrophomonas sp. GD04054. NCBI lineage: Bacteria > Pseudomonadati > Pseudomonadota > Gammaproteobacteria > Lysobacterales > Lysobacteraceae > Stenotrophomonas > Stenotrophomonas sp. GD04054. The sequence continues at coordinate 17,134 of NZ_JAOECR010000014.1, forward strand.
GAGCTGCAGAGCCTGCGTAACAGCCGTTCCAAGGCCATCGGCCAGGCCAAGGCCAAGGGCGAGGACGTCTCGGCCATCATGGCCGAGGTCGCTGCCTTCGCCGACGAGCTGAAGGCCTCGGAAGTGGCGCTGGACGAGCTGCGCGAGAGGATCGACGCCATCTCGATGGGCATTCCGAACCTGCCGGCCGATGACGTGCCGGCCGGTGCCGACGAGAACGACAACGTCGAACAGGCGCGCTGGGGAACCCCGCGCCAGTTCGACTTCAAGGTGCTCGATCACGTCGAACTGGGCGCCCGCAACGGTTGGCTGGACGGCGAAACCGCCGCCAAGCTGTCCGGCTCGCGCTTCACCGTGCTGCGCGGCCCGATTGCGCGCCTGCACCGTGCGCTGGCCCAGTTCATGGTCGACCTGCACACCGGTGAGCACGGCTACGAGGAAACCAACGTACCGCTGCTGGTCAACGCCGACTCGCTGCGCGGTACCAGCCAGCTGCCGAAGTTCGAGGACGACCTGTTCAAGACCGCCGTGGGTGATTCCACGCGTTACCTGATCCCGACCTCGGAAGTACCGCTGACCAACATCGTGCGCGACGAGATCGTCGATGCCGAACGCCTGCCGCTGCGCATGACTGCCCACTCGATGTGCTTCCGTGCCGAGGCCGGCAGCGGTGGCCGCGACGTGCGCGGCATGATCCGCCAGCACCAGTTCGAGAAGGTCGAGCTGGTCTCGATCAGCCGCCCGGAAGACAGCGACGCCGAACACCAGCGCATGACCCGTTGCGCCGAAGTGGTGCTGGAAAAGCTGGGCCTGCCGTACCGCAAGGTGCTGCTGTGCACCGGCGACATGGGCTTCTCGGCGGTGAAGACCTACGACCTGGAAGTCTGGCTGCCGTCGCAGGAGACCTACCGCGAGATCTCCTCGTGCTCGAACTGTGGTGACTTCCAGGCCCGCCGCATGCAGGCCCGCTGGCGCAACCCGGCCACGGGCAAGCCGGAACTGGCGCACACGCTGAACGGCTCGGGCGTGGCCGTTGGCCGCGCGATGATCGCAGTGATGGAGAACTACCAGAACGCCGACGGCAGCATCACCGTGCCGGAGGCCCTGCGCCCGTACATGGGCGGCCTGGAAACCATCGGCTGATAGCCTGATGGGGTGGGTGCCATGCTTGCATGGCACTGCTCTGGCTCTGGTGGGTGCCATGCTTGCATGGCACTGCTGCGGCTCTGGTGGGTGCCATGCTTGCATGGCACCGTATCCACGCGTGGCGTGGATCTACAATGCGGGCTACATCCACGCCATGCGTGGATGAACCACCGTGATCACTCAACAACCCGCAGCTTCTCCAACGGCACCCAGCCCGGTTCGCCCGTCTCCGGCACGCACCACGCCCAGCCATTGAGCGTGCGCTCGCCACGCAGCAGCTGCCCGGGATCCACATCCAGTTCGCGCGCACAGTAGTCTTCCGTGGCAAATGCGCCACCCTGCGCGTCGCGGCCGATCACTGGCGCCGGCACGAATCCCGGCTGCTGGCCCTCTGCCTCGCACAGGAACCAGTCTTCCCAGCCTTCGGGCCCTTCATAACGTTCGCCCACCACCAGCGCCTGGCCACGGCGCAGGGTGATCGGGTGCGGAAATTCGCTGCGGTGTGCAGTGGTCACGATGTAGTTCATGGCTCCAGCGTAGCGTGCCCACAAAAAAACGGCCCCGCAAAGCGGGGCCGCCAGGGTGGGCCGGGATGGGGGAGGGGATCCCGGCCCGCGTTCAGCGCCCAGACGAGGAGAGAGCGGCGCCGAACGCTGGAACGCGTTACGCCGCGGCGGCCTCGGCCGCTTCGTGCGACGGCAGCGCAGCCAGTGCGCCGGCAATGGCGTCTTCGCGGTGCTGCGGCGAGTAGGCGATGCCTTCGGCGCGTACGAACTCGACATCGTTGATGCCCCAGAAGGCAAACGTCTGGCGCAGGAACGGCTCCTGGAAGTCCGCGGGCGAATCGGTGTAGATGCCGCCACGGCTGCTGGCGATGATCACCCGCTTGCCACCGGCCAGGCCGACCGGACCGTTCTCGGTGTACTTGAAGGTGCGCCCGGCCACGGCCACGCGGTCGATCCAGGCCTTCAGGGTGGACGGAATGCTGAAGTTGTACATCGGCGCGCCGATCACCACGATATCGGCCGCCAGGAACTGCTCGAGTACCTGTTCAGCATCGGCGGCTTCGGCAGCGTCGGCCTTGGCAAGCGATCCGCTGCGCAGATGCGGTACCGGATTGGCGTCAAGATCGCGATAATCAACCTGCAGGCCGTCGATCTGCTGAGTGAACTGGGCCACCACGGCGGCGGTCAGGTGGCGGGAGACGGAGTTGTCGCCAAGCACGCTGGCGTCGATGTGCAGAAGCTTCATGGCAGTACCTATGTTCGGGAGAGGTGGCGGGCTTGCCGCCGACGGAGAGAACGATAGGTTGTTGCAAAGGCGGGATAAAGGTGGTTGAATGCCACGTATTGTTCTAGATATGGAACTCGGGCATGCATGACCTGAATGATCTGTACTACTTCGCGATGGTGGTCGACCATGGCGGATTCGCCGCCGCAGAGCGCGCACTGGGTATCCCCAAGTCGCGCCTGAGCCGCCGCATCAGCCAGCTGGAAACCGACCTGGGCGTTCGCCTGCTGCAGCGCTCCACGCGTCGTTTCGCCGTCACCGATGTCGGCACCAGCGTGCACCGCCACGCGCAGACGATGCTGGCCGAGGCACAGGCCGCACGCGAAGTGGTGGACCGCCTCAGCGCGGAACCGCGCGGCGTGGTGCGCGCCAGCGTGCCGGTATCGCTGGCGCAGATGCAGCTGCCCAAGCTGCTGCCCAAGTTCCTTGAGCAGTACCCGAAGGTGCGCCTGCAGTTGAACATCAGCAACCGCCGCGTGGACATCATCAATGAAGGCTACGACGTGGCCCTGCGCGTGCGCTCGCGCCTGGACGACGATGGCAGCCTGGTGATGCGCAGCTTCGGACAGGTGCAGGAACTGCTGGTGGCCAGCCCGAAGTACCTGGATCGCGCCGGCCGGCCGAAGGATCCTGAAGAGCTGACCCAGCACGTCACCCTAAGCATCAGCGAAGACGAAGCACGCCAGCGCTGGGAGCTGCATGGCCCGGAAGGCGAAGTGCGCCGGGTCGACCTGCAGCCGCGCGTGGCCGGCTTCGACTTCCCGCTGCTGCAGAGCATGGTGAAGGACGGCTTCGGAATCACCATGCTGCCGGAAACCGTGTGCGCCGATGCCGTGCGCAACGGCGAACTGGAAGTGGTGCTGCCGGACTGGTCGCTGCCGCAGGGCGTGTGCCATGCCGTGTTCGCCTCGCGCCGCGGCCTGCTGCCGGCGGTGCGCGTGTTCATCGACTTCCTGGCCGAGCACCTGCCGCCGCAGCTGGAGGCCTCGCGCCTGGATTGCGGTGGCGCCTGTGAAAAGGCCAAGGAGCGGATCAAGGCCAGTGCGCTGGGCGCGTTGGCGGTGGATGCGGGCTGAGGCACCTGGCCGCAACCGCACCGCCAATCTGTGAAACGGTAGCGCCGGGCCATGCCCGGCGTTGCTGCTTTCCGGCCCCGGTCACTTCCGGCCGAACAGCCGGTCCCAGAAGCTGCGCCGCGGCGGTGCGGCTGGCCTGGGCTCGGCAATGACCGGTGCTTCCAGCACCGCCATCAGTTCCGCGCTGCGTGGCTTCTTCAGGAAGCGCGCGTAATCCAGATAGCTTGTCACCTTGCTCATGTGCAGGCGCTCGGGCATTGCGGGCAACGGTCCGCCCTGCAGCAGCACCTGCAGTGCCTGTGGGCGGTCCAGGCGGATCGCCTCGAACAGGGCGGTGCCGCCGCAACCGGGTTCGATCTGGTTGGCGCGTTGTGGCGCATCCTTCAACAGCTCTCGCAGCGCATCCGGGTCGTCGCGGTCCACGGTGGCAACCAGCCGTGCCAGCGCTTCAGCTTCTTCGGGTGGAAGACTGTCGCGATAGGCCTGGTCGGCGATCTCGCGCTCGTCGCGCCCGTCACCGCCCTGGATGCACAGGAAGTCGGTGACCAGGGCGACCGGAATGCCGGAGGTATCCAGCGCCCAGTAGCTCGGATAGACGCCGTCGCCCCAGCCGCTGGTGAATACGACCAGGCCGTGTGGAGAGTCCTCGCCCCAGGGGCGGTACTCGGCGCCTTCATCCAGGCCGTCATGGTCGATCAGCGCATCCGACCATTCGCTGTCTTCGTCGCCATCGGTCTGTTCGATCAGGGCCAGCAGTGCCTGCTGAGTGTTGGTATCCATGAAGCAGCCGATGCCGGCGTCGACCGGATAGCCAATGAAACTGTCCTCATCCAGGCCGGTCAGGTCCTGCGTGGTCCAGCGCGCCATCTGCCAGTGCAGGGCAGACGCAGTGAGGGCTTCGCGGGGCTTGAACCAGACCACGGCCAGCGCCGGGCGGCCGCTGTGCACGATGATCTCGACCGGATGCCGGCCCAGCGGGGCGGTGTAGTCGGCCAGCGCGGGCGCCTCGGCCTGGACCAGCGGATCGCAGACCACCAGATGCCCACTGCTGACCGGCAGGTGCCCGGCGAACGTGCGGTGCAGGGCCACTGCGGCCAGCTGGGTGTCGTCCAGCAGGGTGGTGCGCAGGTTGGCCAGATCGAGGTGGGCCATGGGGGCTCCGATTGCAGTGAAGGCCCCACCGTGCCGGATGCGAAGGGCGGGGGCAAGGGTGGTCTTGGGCAAATGCCCTTCACGTGCGAGAATACGCCGCTGCCCGGGCGACCGGGACCCGATTGGAGAGATGGCCGAGCGGTTTAAGGCACCGGTCTTGAAAACCGGCGAAGGGTTAAACCTTCCGTGGGTTCGAATCCCACTCTCTCCGCCAGTCTTTACAAAAAGCTCCTAGAAATAGGGGCTTTTTCGTTTCTACAGCCTTCGCTACCCGCCCGCTTACCCATCCACCTGCAAAGGTCGGTTCTGCGCGATCTGCTGCCGAACCCAGCCTTGCACCTCGGATTGTATCCAGAGTGCGCGACGGCCGATGCGGATAGAGCGCGGGAAGCGGCCAGCTTTGATCTCGCCGTAGATGAAGGTGGTGCCCATACCGGTCATCTGGCGCACGCGATCAAGCGATAGCAGCTCTTCCAGTCTTTCAGCCGTGCCCATGATGGCCTCCGATACGACTAGCCTCCGTAGGGCGGTCGGCCAGCCCAAGCTGGAACTGCAGAACGTTGTCGATCGGCGTATCGACCGATGGGTGGCGCGCGCCGCGCACCGGTCGGTTGAGCCTGCGCCAGGCAGCAATGGTCGCATCGGGATCGTCATGCTTGCTGGTCGACCTGCAGGCGCACTCGACCAGGTGGCCGCCGCCAGCGGACGGGCAGCGCTTGTCGTGGATGTGGCGCCCGGCGGCCGGCGGCGCAGTTCGGCAGTCCTTCGGGGTGAGCTACATGTCGCGGAGTCATTATGCGCCCTCCATTTTGTGGCTATAGCTCTGGCGTAGTCTGGGGGCCTCGGAGCCGAGCTTTAATTTTCTTAATCCACAACTTATCCACATGGCTGTCCGTGGCCGCAGTGTGCTGGGGGATATAGTCTGTGCTTGGCACTTAATGGAGGCCGAAATGAACTGGAACAGCAGCGATAACAAGCACTACCGTGGTCCGATAGATCGAGTGTTTGTCTCGATGACCGAGCAGTACGAGGTGAGTTACTTCATTGATCAGTATCTGAAGACTCGCGGTTATGGTCTGACTGACGAGAATAGGAAGAAAGTCGGCACTAAACTGGCTACGTATGCGGGCAGGGCACCGTTCAAGCGCGACGACCTCAACGCGTTCTTGGACAACGGCTGGAAGAAATGAGATGTCCGCGAGAGGAGAGTCGCACTCTCCTCTCGTTCCCTGAGGAAATCCCAATGGTTTGAATGACGCCGCGCCGCGGCGTGCTCCCGCAAACCCACCGTGGTACTTGGATTGACCCCTCCAAGCAAACCATGCGGTGGCACGGATGGAGTGAACGGAAACATCTGCGTGGGCGTCTTCGTGCCGCATTTCCTCTCGCTGGCACTGGGTCACCATCAATCGCTCCCAGGCGGGAGCGGTGGGGAGCTTCGATCTGGAAGCAGGAAAGCCGTCAGTCATCGGTGGTCTACCTAAGACATTGGGTGCAAGGGGCGGTGTGAGGCGCGCGCAAGGAGAACCTGGTGTCGCACACATGCTCGCCTGGGCGGATCACGACGTGAACGCACGACAATAGACATTGGAATCGAGCGGCAAGGACGCTCGCGCCGGGCGAAGCAACGAATTGCGCGCGGGTGACGTTGAGCACAGGTGCAGCGGTGAGCAGCTGGTCAGCCATGGGTGATCTCCTCCGGCCGCATTGGCGTGGCAGAATACCCGGCAGTCCACAGGGGGATCAGGGAATGAGCTGGTGGAGCGGCTTTAGTACGTGCTCGGGCTTGGGGGTCGACGGCTGTGTCGTCTGGTGGGACGGGTGGGCGGTTGTCGTCGCGACACTCGCAGTCTTTGCGACGGTATTTCTCGGCATCGCTACGCTTCGGCTTGGCCGCCAGGCAAACTGTCTTGGGCGCATGTCCGTAAGACTGGGCAGAGCGGCCAATCGAGCTGCGAACTTGGCCGTGAAAATTGCGTCGGAGGAATCGAAAGCCCGTGCCGACCAAGAGCGTGCTCGCCGATTGCTGGTCCTCATCCAAATACGGGCTGAGGCGGCATTGGCCCGTGGCATCTTGAATGGCACGTTGGACGCGATGCTCGCTGAGGGCGCAGAAAGACAGTTCTTGGCAGACCCGGGCTTCCGTAGTCGCATACGAGGCTCGGTACTCCTGCAAAGATTCCCGGTGGCGGAGTCGCTCAGCGATCGGCTGCATTACATCGGCCATCCAGTTGCCGGACACTTGGCCGCCGCTATGGCGATCGTCCAGAATTGGGCGCGCATATTTCCAAGCGCTGAGACGTTGGCTGGCGTTCCGTCAGACAATGATTGGGGCACCACTATGAAGGTGGTGCAGCTCGTGCATGGCCATATCACACAAGTTGATACCGCTTGCGATGCGGCCGCAGTGGAGGCGGGAATTGTGCCGGCCGAGTGATCGGCCGCGATAAGTGTCACGCCAACGGGTCATGAGTGCGCCTCCTTGATACTGGTGATCTGCTGGCCGCCGAGCGCTGCGCGGAACTCCCGCCGCTCGGCTTCGTTTGTGTAGTAGGCGGCGCGCTCCTGGCGCTCGCGCTTGGTGAACTGCGTGTCGTGCAGCGCGTGGTCGGCGGCATCGCGATTCGCCTTCCCGGTCCTCTGTACCGCGGGCTGACGTGCACGCTGTCTGGCCGGGCGACGGGTTCAATCCCGTTTTCACGGACACTCACAAGAAGGCCGATGCAGGCCATGAGGAGTGTTCATGTCAAAGCGTAGGAAGTTCAGTGTCGAGTTCAAGCGTGGTGTGGTTGAGCAGGCAAGCCAGCCCGGCGTCAGCTGTGCCCAGGTGGCGTGGGAGCCGGGAGTTCGGGACACCCTACTGACCCGCTGGAAGCGGGAAGCACAGCACCCGGGAGCTGCCGCTTTCGGCGGCACCAGGGCGCCACGGGACGACGAGCTGGCTCGCATTAAGCGTGAGCTGGCTCGGGTCAAGAAGGAATGGGATTTTTTGCGAGGAGCGGCGACGGTCTTTGCAAAGGAATCATCCTGAGGTGTCGGGTGAGCCGTGTTCTGATCACCGTCCGCCTTGTGCGGTTGACGACGTCGCTGGTACCAGCGACGTCGGTTACATGGCCGGCATTCTCTCTGCCAGAATCATGGAAATGCCCCTTGGAGCAGGGGCCTTTCTTGCTGCTTCCGCAGCTACTGCCCAGACATCGAACCGTTACGTCAGCCTGCGCAGCCTGGTTTGGGCGGGTGCACATGGATGAGGCCGAATGCACTTACCCACGCCGCCCACCCTTCGGCTTGTTGTGGCACAACGGATAACTGGAGCACGACCGGAAGGCCCCATGCGGTCCATTGCGGTCCACAAACACGCCCACCTTGCATACCGGACAGCGTTCTTCGTGGATGGCCGCGCCAGACAGGCTCGTCACTTCCACGGCCCCGTCCTTGACCAGCTCATCCAGGAACGGCGAGTGCTTGCCCTGCAGCGTGAACATCGCAACCGACCGCCGCGCTCGCGTCAGCGCCACATAGAACAACCGCCGTTCTTCGCTCAGTGGATAGGTGTCGCCATCCGGCATCGCCAGCGAAAGCACCGGGTCGTCCGACCGCAGGCTGGGGAAGCCTCGGTGGATCATCCCCGGCAGGATCACGTAGTCCGCTTCGCGCCCCTTCGATCGATGTGCGGTCAGGAATTCGACCTCCATCGTGCTGCCGAAGGCTGTCTTCCAATCCGAAGGCATCGCGCTGCGATCGGCGCGGTAGCGCCCCAGGATGAAGACCGTCACGCGTCCGTTGCGCCCTTGCGGCACCGCCCCGGACAACAACTGCTGATGCAGCTTGGCGAGGTACTGGCGAACGCCATCCTGCACCTCCTCACGCCGATTCATCTGGAACGCCTGCAGCACCGGGCCCATGGCCGGTGCGGCAGAGCGAACTGCTTTGGCGATCTGCGCGGGGTTGCGGCTGATGAAGCGGCTGGACATATCGCAGAGCGCCTGTGGGCAGCGGAACGTCTGTTCCAGTTTCAGCACCTGGCCATGGCCCATCCACTCGCGGAATCCGGTCATCACCGAAACGTCGGCCCCGGCGAAGCGGTTGATCGATTGCCAGTCATCGCCCACCGCAAACAGATGGCGGCCCGGTTGGCTGACCAGCGCACGGCAGAGGCGTGCGCGGGCGCGCGAAGCGTCCTGGAATTCATCGGCCATCACCAGCTCGTAAGACGATTCGTAGCGGCCCTGTTCCAGCAGCCCGGCCGCCATGTTGAGCATGTCCTCGAAGTCGATGCCGCGCTCGTCAGCCAGTGCGTTGTCCCAGGCCTGGAAAACCGGCCCTGCGATTTCCAGGAAGCGACGGTGTCGCTCCTTGAACTGATCCTCGGGCATCTGCCGCAGGCGTGCGGCCATGTCATCCAGCGTCAGGCAGTTGCTCTTGGCGTGGGCAATGAAGGTGCGCATCAAGCCGATCAGGTCCGCGTCCGGCATCGGTTTGGCGCCCTGATCGGGCAGCTCGCGGTCCGGGTTCGGGTCGAGCTCGATGTCACACTCGCCAAGCTTCTCTGCGAGATCCAGCAGGGCATGCCCGCTGCGCAGGCCAAAGGATGTCGTCTCGACAAGGGCCGTGCCGCGTGCCACATGCTGCTGGCGCTTCCAGTGCATCTCTTCGCTGTAGTTGGCAAAGTGCTTCGGCGGCTGGCCATCGGCATCCAGCGCAAAGTGCTCGTGATACAGCCCGGCGTCCGGATAGTAGAAGTCCGGGCGATACTGGCGATGGGTGTCTGTCGCGGTATCGAACTCGTAGCGCCGCTCGTAGTCGTACGTCACGCCGTTGTAGAAGAGCCAGTCGGCGATCACGCACTCTTCCAGGCTCTTCACCCGTTCCCCCTGCAGGGTGCGGATGTAGGGCGTGCCATCGCGGTCGTAGCCGTCGGCCTCCATTTCCGCGCCGAATGGCGGCAGGTCACGCCCGAATACCAGGCGGAACATATCCCACTGGGTGCGGAAGTGGGTCGAGCGATCCTTCAGATCGTCCACCAGTTCGGCCAGCTTGTTGAAGCCCAGTGTGGCGTCAGTGGTCCATTCCGGGATATCGGGCTTGCGCCCCGTGGCTTTGGCGATGATGGCCAGGCCCAGGGCGTGGAAGGTCCGCGACTCAACCACGGTGTCGCCCATGCCGAGCCGATCGAAGGATCGCTGCGCGCGCTCCTCCAGCTCCTTGGCAGCGTCCTTGTTGAAGGCGAGCATCACGATGCGTTCGGGTTCGACAAAGCCCCGATCAATGGCATAAGCGGCCTTGGAGACCATAGTGGAGGTCTTGCCGGAACCGGCCGCGGCCACGACCTGGACCCGGTTGTCGAAGCAGATGACGGCGCGGGACTGTTCCTCGGTCAGCGGCTTGCTCTCGACCCGGTCCAGGAAGTTCTTGGCCAGCACCAGCTCCCGCGTCGCCATGGTCGCATTGGCGTCCCCCCATACGGCGGGCCAATCCAGCTGCCAGTCGTGCAGGGCATCCAATGCGGCACGATGGCTATGGGAGTGCAGGTCGTCGTGCACATCCTCATCAAGGAACAGCCGTTCCAGCTCGACCGGCGACAAGGGCAGGGTGGGGCGCTCGGCCAGCAGGATGTGCTGCTGTTCGTGGGTGATCCAGCGGCGGCCGGCGGTGCCCCGGTCAGTGAGGGCGTCGGCCTCGGCCAGCCACGATTGGATCTGCTCCAGGATGTCCTCGAAAAGCGCCTTGCGCCCGCGTGTGGTGCGCGCGAAGAGCACCTGCTGGACAGCAGCCGCGAGGCGGGAAGCTTGGCCGTTGGGCAGGCCGTCCACGGACAGCGTTTCGCCGTCCTCGCTCTGCAGCGCAACCCTGGCCCAGAACAGGCCCGGAAGAATCCGCACACGCTGGTCATCATCGATGTGTTGGCGGTACTGCCGGCCTTCAATCAGAAGCTCGACATGCTCGCCATCCAGCCGCAGCCGCCAGTCCGGCGAGCGGGTCACACGCTGGCCCCAGCCCGAGGGGCGCCATTCCATAGACATCCAGATACTGCCTTGCGTACGTCACTGGGCGTAAAGTGCCCTTACAGCCCCATGATAAGGGGGCTTGATCAGGCGCGTGACTGTTGCCGTGTGGTCGGAGTGGGTTAGGCTGTCGCCATGCCGTAGCGGATGGCTCCGACTACTCCGTGGATGGCGCCCCGGGAAGGAATCCAATGCCTGCAGGAATGTTCTCTACATCTGGCCGCAACTGCCTTCTGGCTGTTGTACTGTCTTTGGCAGCACTGCCTGCGGCGGCGCAATCGTCCACCCCATCACTGTTCTGTGGCTTCTGGACTGAGGAAGCGGACGGAACATGGAGTGTGTCCCGGGAGGTGGACGCAGCAACGGGTGCCACGGCATCGCGCGACACCTACGAATGGACGTCAAACAGCACGCCATTCGGCACTGGCATGGCCAGCAGCTGGACCCTGAATTACTACTGGCCACAAGACGCGACGCGCCAGAAGGCTGTTCCAGAGGCTGAGGTCGTAGTGGTCATGGGTTTCCGTTTTGACGCCAAGGAAATCGGCCAGGAGCCGAAGGATCCCGGACACACCTGGATACACCTGTATCGGTCGGAAGATCCGAACAAGCAGTTTTCGGTCTACTCCACCAGCCTGACAGGCAATATGGACTGGAATCGCCTCCGAAACGGAAACCTCGGCGGAAGGGCTTTTCTGTCTTTGGATACGCTGCTGGCTTACGGTACGGGCCTGGAAAAACTGGTGTGGCACATCCGCGGTGCGCCTAACGCTCTGGGTGTGACGGAAAGTTACGCCAAGGGCGTGCTGCCCATCGCGACGATGCGCAGCAAGCTGGCGAAGATTCCGAAGCTACGTGCTGAACTGGACCAGAAAGCGGGGAAGTTCCGCAGCGAATGCAAGCTGCCGATTGAAGTTTCAGAATAGCGCTGCATTGACGCACAGCACGGCATCGGCCCCGCGGCGGCAGCGTGCCACCGCGGGACTGCCTGCCGTCACGCATTCACATCCACAACAATCCGCCCACGCACCTTGCCCGGAATGATCTGGTCGTAGACGTCCAGCACGCCGGCAAGCCCGATCAACTGCACGGTGCTTTCCAGCTTCTGCGGGTCCAGATCGGTGGCAAGACGATCCCAGGCGCGCTGGCGGACGGCCTGCGGCGCATTCACCGAATCCACGCCGGCAAGCGTCACGTTGCGGAGAATGAAGGGCAGCACCGAGCCATGCAGATCATCACTCTGCGCCAGCCCGCAGGCGGCCACTGCGCCACGGTATTTCGTCTCGGCAATGGCGTTGACGAGGGTGGGGCCGCCCGCCACATCGACCACGCCGGCCCAGCGCTCGGCACTCACCGGCCGCTCGCGCGGGGCTGAAAGCTGCGCGCGGTCGATGATCTCGGCGGCGCCCAGGCTGTGCAGATACTCGGCGTGTTCAGGTCGCCCGGTGGCAGCCACTACGCGATAGCCAAGCTTGGACAGGATCGCCACCGCAATCGAGCCGACGCCGCCGTTGGCGCCGGTGACCAGCACATCGCCCTTCCCGGGCGTCACGCCTGCATCTTCCAGTGCCAGCACGCACAGCATGGCGGTATAGCCTGCTGTGCCGATGGCCATGGCGTCGCGGGTGCTCAGGTTGGCGGGAATCCTGTTGAGCCATTCGCCGCGAACACGGGCACGCTGGGCGAGGCCGCCGTGGTGGCCCATGCTGAGATTCCAGCCGTTCAACACCACGCGGTCACCGGGTTGGAAACCGGCATTGCCCGATTCCAGTACAACGCCAGCCAGATCGATGCCAGGGATCAACGGGAACGTCCGGATCACCGGGCGCGTGCCGGTGAGGGCCAGCGCGTCCTTGTAGTTCAGCGTGGAGTACTCGACCTGCACCAGCACGTCGCCATCCATCAGGTTGGCTTCATCGAAATCGACCAGCTCCGTGGAAACGCCGTCGTTGGTCTTGCGGGTCAGCAGTGCCTTGAAACTCATGGTGCGGTCTCACGTTCAGTGGATGAGCCCATGCTAGGCTCGCACCGTTATCGCAACAAGAACGATGATTTTCCGTAGGTACTATGGTTTTCCGGAGTATGCATGCGTAGCAGGCGTTGGGACGGCAAGAGCGGTTGCGCGGTGGAAGTCACGCTGTCGGTGATGGGCGGCGTGTGGAAGCCGATCATTCTGTTTCACCTGATGACAGGCAAGCGACGCTTCATGGAGCTGACGCGGCGTGTGCCCAACGCCACCCAGTCCATGCTGACCAGCCAGCTGCGGGAACTGGAGGCTGACGGCGTGGTGATCCGCCACGTGTACCCGGAAGTGCCGCCGAAGGTGGAATACGAACTGTCTGAATTCGGGCGCACGCTGGTGCCGGTACTCCTTGCCATGCGCGAGTGGGGTGAAACCTATCGCGGCCATAAGAGCGAGGACGCCAACAGCTGAAGGATGAAGGGGCCGCGTACGTGCTTTCGCTGCGCGCGCACTTCGGTTTCGCCAACGGCCGCGGCACCAGTGGGCAGCGTGTGTCTCGATGGACGTGTCGTGTATGGCTGGATAGGGTGTCCAGATAGCGCACGCCAGCCGGGCACGTTTGCTGGCGAAGTGCATCAGTCGATGGATAACCCGCCATGCCGTGACGCTACCGGCGTAAGACCGCGTCAGCGCGGGATTTTCCTACTTCTCAGTGCAGGTTCAGTGCGGCAATCATGCCCGCGCCAAGGCACTCGCCCTGGCCGGGATTGGCGTCCCGAACTTACGTACCACTACCGGTCGTGCTTGCTGCCTTGGCGGCAGCCGCGACAATGCACCGCCTGCCAGTTCATGGCGGACGGTGCGTGGGGATCTACTGATCCGCCGGCTTTAGTGGTACGTATCCGGCACGCCAACCCGCACCGTCCGCCACCTTGCATCTGCAGGTGGCCACACCGTGAGGTTGTCGCCATGCCTGACCGTACCCCTGACGTTCCCCGCCTGCGCGAGCTGCTCGGCACCGCAGTGCGCGATCTTCCCGCGGCCCTGGCCGAGAAGCTGGAAGGCGCGCTCTGTGAATCTGCGGAGTCCGTCGTGCCCTCAGCGTTCTTCGCGCACCTTCAAGCGCATGGCGGGAATCTGCGCGCCGACGGCCAGCCCTGGACCGAAACCCGGCTCAGCCCAGGCCGAGCCTTCGATCTGGCCCTGGCCACCCGCAGCGCGTCGGGCATCACTGCGCTTACCGCCTTGCTGCATGCCGCGCATGTGGCGCGGGAGAGCGACGATCCCGCGTGCTACCCGTCCGCAGCGCTGGTCGACGGGCTGTTCAACGCCTGCCAGGCCCTGTCGCTGCAGCTGGAATGCTGCCTGGTTCCGTGAAAGACCGCGATGCGGTTCCTGTTCCGTTGACGCCCGCTTGCCTATAGTGGCCCAGGAGCCCTGCAATGGAATGCCCATGCACGTGATGTCCCCCCGCCGTTGTCTGCCGCTGGCACTTGCCGTCGCAGTGAGTGCCAGCGCGTGTGCACGGCCGCCGTCCACCGAGAATGAAAGGAATCCCGCCATGTCCGGCGCAACCCAGACCGGCCGCACGATCAACGGCCACACCTATACCGATGCGCCCGTGGACGTGAAGCTCGGGCCGAATACCTTCCGCATTCCGGCCAATTATCTGGACAGCCAGATCGCACCGTGGCCCGGAGAAGGTGTGACCCTGGTCATCGAATGGCCGGACATGAAGCCGACGCCGCCGGGCGCCCGGGCGAACCCACGTACGAATGATTTCCGGAAGGAGATTCCCATTCGGATCAACTACGTTGATCGGGTTCCCGTCGAAACACTGCTCTCAAGGCTGTCGTCAAATGAAGCAATCACGGAGGAGGGCTCTGTGGAAAGGGAGGATTCCAGGGACCGTCTCGATCAACGCGTTGCACAGCCGGAGACCTTGGGTCTGACGCCCTATGCAATCGATGAAGCGAAGATGGTGTTGTACGCGAAGAAGCATGAGGCGCGGTACGGGAAGCCGCCTGTCCGCAATCCGGCCTATGAGAGAGACTGGTACATCGCACGCCAGGGCGATGGCCGGATCAGCTCGTTCATCAAATGTGACGGCGAGGAATTCCGACGCGATGGCGTGCGGTTGGAGGGGGGCGAGGTGATCAGCGAGCCGGGAGAAGTGGCAGCGGGCTGCGTTCACTATTTCGTGGACATCGACAACAGGCTGTCCATCAGCCTGGACTACAAGAGAGCGTTTCTGAAGGACTGGAAGCGTATGGAAGAGGCCGTCAGGGATGTCATCGCGCGCACCCGGTCCAAGTGATCGGTGGTTCAGGGAAGAGAAGGGGTAAGGCATGAGTGGATTGACCGAACACGATCTCAGAATCCTTGGCAGCTATGCCAGAGATGGCAACCGCGAGCTTTACTGGAACTACCTGTCGCAGCTGCCGGGCGCCGATGGGTACGGGACACTGGCGCTGGGTGTTGTACGCAATGACAGCCTGCCGGGGCGCGTAGCGAACAGCTATGCACAGGGCTACGCGAAGACCCAGCAGGAAGAGGGATCCCGTTTCTCGAATGCACAGTTGACCGAGCGGCAATGGGAGTCCTTCGGGCAGACCCTGCTCGAAAGAGATCTTGAACTGCGGCGGCAGTGGATGAACGAACGCCGCCCAGACCTGGCACTGAATCTTCCCGGCAAGGATGTGATGCTGGCGCACGATCGTGCGTTTGAACGGCATGAACTCGACCCCAATTGCTGGACCCCGCGCGTGCTGCTGGAAGCGGCCGAACAGAAGAGCGGCCCCGCGAAGCTGGAACAGATCTGGACCAACATGCTCAACAACGACTATGCCGGAGGCCCCCGCGTAGGCAACACCAGCGTCGATGCCATCAGCCAGATGGGATGGACGAAGGGCGGCCAGTACCTGACCCGGTTGAGTGTGCTGGAAGCCACCCAGGCCCTGGAAGGGCGCTCGGCGGTCGATCCGAACGTCATCGGTGGCAACAGCTACTACGCGATGTACTTCGAGGCGGACAGGAAATGGGCCAGCGTCAATGCGGGTGGCGGTCACATGTCGCTGCGCGAGATCACCGATCCCGCCCGTATCGCTGAACTCAACGACGCGCGCGAGGTTCGTCTGGAACGCCAGGAAAAGCGTACCCTGTTCCACCCGGACGACCCGTATCGGACCATTACCCGCAGCCCGCTGACCGCAGCGGCGGACGACGTGCCGGATCCCTCACAGGCGCCGACCCGCCTGGCGGACATCGGCCCAGGCCATCGGGAGTACGCACTGATGCAGCAGGTGCGCGAAGGCGTTGCCGCGATCGATGCCAGCGCCGGGCGCACCCACGATGAGAACAGCGAGCGTCTTGTGGCGAGCGTGATGGCCTTGGCCCGCCGCAACCAGCTTGAACGCGCCGATCACGTGCTGCTGAGCGCCCAGACGGCCGACACTCCCGCAGGGCGGAACGTGTTCGTGGTGCAGGGCGAGATGAACGATCCCGCCCACCTGCGCGTTTCAATGCCAACAGATGTAGCAGTGCATACGCCGGTTGCGCAGTCGTTGCAGCAGATGGAAGCCGCCAGTCTGGAGCGGCAGCAGACCGTCGGGCAACACCAGCAGGATATCGAAGTGCAGGCGCGCGAAAATAACGCGATGCGGATGGGATGAAATCACTCCGCCCATCGCGTATGGAACCTCTTCAGTAGCAAGGGGCAGTGCCTGGCAGCCAATGCCAGCCCCCGCAATGGGGGCCGGCACACATCACGGCAGTGCGTGACTTACGGGATGGTGCAGCCGCTGTTCCGCAGGCAGCGGGCAAAAGCCGGGTAGCACACCTTCTCGCCATTGCCCGCTGCGAGGCAGGCCTCGTAGGCGGTGTAGCACGGGGTACAGCGGGACTGCGCGGAGGCACTGCCGATTCCCAGGGTCAGTGCAGCAGCCGCAATAGCAACAGACAGCTTGAATCCAATCTTCATGCTTCACTCCGTTGATAGCCCTCCTTGGGCAACGGCAACGCTACAGGCGGAGGAGATCGTGCACAAGTGACTGGAAGTGCCGACGGTTTCGGACACGCGTGGACCAGTGCCAGGCAACGATCTGCTTGCCGGCAGTGATCAGCGCTACAAGTGCTTCCGGTCAGAAGCTGTAGGCCGCCTGCACATACACCCGCCGTGGATCGCCGGGGAAATGCCCGTTGCGTTCAATGAAGCCACTGGCCGCGTACACCTTGTCGAACAGGTTCTTGACGTTGGCTTGGAACTGCCACTGCTTCCATGTGGTCTTCCAGCTCATGTCGAACACGGTGTAGGCCTTGACCGTCTGCCCGTCCAGACTGACGCGCTCACCCACATGGTCAGCACCAAAGCCGATGGCCGAATTGATCGACGGCAGGTCGTAGCGCGTCCACAGCCCCAGCTTGTTGCGCGGCGCATTGGCGAATCGGTCGCCGGAAGCGTTGGTGATGCCATTCGGGCCTGCATCCTTCACCCGCGCATCGTTGTAGGCGTAGGTCAGATTCAGCACCCAGCGCTCGCTGAGGTCGGCCAGAAGGTCAAGCTCCATGCCGGTACTGCGCACCAGGCCCAGCGCGGCCAACTGGTTCACGCCACCGATCACTTCGCCGGTGGCCTGCACGATATTGCTGCGGTCGATCCGGTAGGCGGCCATGTTCAAGGTCACACGGTCGGCCAGCAGGGACTTCATGCCCACTTCCCACTGCTTGCTGCGCTCGGCATCGAACGGTCCGCCGGCAGCCGGATTCTGGTTGGCGGCACTCTGCGGCACGAAACCACTGGCCACGTTGGCGTAGACATTCAGGCCCTCGCGCACGGTGAACGTGCTGCCCAGCCGCCAGCTGAGGTCGTTGCCGTCCACACTGCTGCCGGCAATGCGGTCGTCGTCCTTGAAGCCATCCCAGCGCAGCCCGGCCAGCACATGCCAGCGTGTGCCCAGTGCCAGTTCGTCCTGCAGGTAGCCGCCATAGCGCGTGCTGCGGGTGGACGTGCTGCGCCAGGGCAGGGCCGCCAGATTGTAGTCGTGCCAGGTACTGGCGCCGTACACGGGATTGAACAGGTCGATGCCGCGCACCGGCCCCGCACCACGGGCAAGGTCGGCGCTGTTGGCGGTCTGTGCAGTGAAATCCGCATCCAGCTGGTACACATCGGCACCGAACAACACCTTGTGCTCAACCGCGCCGGTCGTCACCCGCCAGACTGCATTGCCGTTGGCAGTGAATGCTTCGTTGTCGCGGATCTGGTTGCGCAGCTGGCGGGTCATCCACTCGGCCACGCCATCGCGGTCACGATCGATCAGGCCCATCGGCTCGTGGTACATCTGGTGCTCGTTGTTGCTGAACCAGCGAGCGGCAAAATCCACATCCAGGTTGTCGCGCGGTGCGAAGCGGTACTGCGCCAGCGCCACTTTGGCGCGCATGTCGAGGAAGTCGCTGGCCTCGTTGTGGTTCCAGCGGCGATCGGTCAGGAAGGTGCCCGCATCATTCACCGGCACGCCGCGCAGGCGATTGCCGCCGAGGTTCTGGGTGATGTCGGTGAACTGCAGCACCAGCTCGCCGGTCTGGCCGATGTCGAAGGCCAACGAGGCGTCGCCGATCACGCTTTCGCTGTCGGTGTTCCAGCGCACGCCCTTTTCACTGTCGGCATACAGCCCGGCGCGATAGCGCACGCTGCCGGAGGCATTCAACGGCCCGGTACCCTCGATCGATCCGGCACGGAAGTTCTTGTCGCCCAGCTGGATCTCGATGTTGCGTCCGGCACTGGCTTTCGGTTTGCGGGTTACATAGTTGATGACGCCGCCTGCATCACCACCTCCATACAGCGCACCTGCCGGTCCCTTCAGCACTTCCACGCGCTCGATGTTGAACAACTGCGGGACCGAGAAACCTGCATACGGGTCGCCGCGCAGGCCGTCATACAGCACGTTCTCCTGGCGGAAGCCGCGCAGGGTCACCCCGGCATAGCTGAAGTAGCTGATGCCGCTGATGCTGCGATAGAGGTCGGTCACCTGACGCGCGGCCTGATCGTCGATCAGTTCACGCGGGATGACCTGGATCGATTGTGGGACCAGCTCCAGCGGTGTATCCGTGCGGGTGCCGAGCGCAGCATCGTCCACCCGGTACAGGGTCTGTGCACGTCCGCGAACTTCGACCTTGTCCAGGTCCTTTGGTGCGGCAGTGGAGGGCTCGACAGCATGGGCAAGGGTTGCCAGGGGCAGGGTCAGTGCCAGGCACAGGGCGCGTTGCAGGGGCATTGGAAAAGGCATCGGGAGAGGGGGGCGTGTCTGCAAATGAGAAAGATTAGCATTTGCAACACTTCGTGACCTATCCCCCGAATGCGCTATGGACGCGCGCCGGAGTCCGTATACGGGGTGCCCGCCAAGGCCACCAGTACCCCGGTGGCGCCGCGCACGATCAGCTGCAGCATGGCCTCACGCGGGTCCTCGCCCTGCAGTTGGCTTGCCAATCCCTTCTCATAGGCCGCCACCATCGACGCCAGCAGCATGGCCGCGCCCAATCGCGCTTCGGCGTCATGTTCTGGCCGGCCGGCAGCGTCGGCCATCAATCGCGCCAGGTCGTCAGTCAACTGCGCCTGGAGCCGTCGCGCGTGCGCGACCAGTACCGGGCTCTCCGCCACGGTGCCCCAGAAGGCGGCAGCGCCGGCATTGATGCGCAGCAGCGGATGGCCAGCCTCCAGCAACTCGCGCACCAGCGACTGGAAGGCCGCCAGCGGGGTCATGCCGCTGCGCGCCATCATGCCCTCGCGCAGCAGCATGCGCGCCTCCTCATCGCGATCGAACACCAGGTCTTCCTTGCTGGCGAAGTAGTTGAAGACCGTCTTGCGTGAGACGCCCGCGGCTTCGGCGATTTCGGACATGGAGACGGCCTCGAAGCCACGCCGGATGATCAGCTCGGTGGCAACGTCCGAAATCGCTTGTCGGGTCTCGGCCTTGCGCTGTTCGCGACGACCTGGAGGCGGGGTCATGGGCGGTTCACTTGTGGAAACGTACACCGAGTGTAACATTTGACCCGCCAGAGCGCCGACCCGGCGCTCGCAAGGATTCCCCATGCTGTACGACGTCGTCATTGCCGGTGCTGGCCCGGTGGGCCTGTTCCTGTCCTGTGAACTGGCCCAGGCCGGGTGTTCAGTGCTGGTGCTGGAACAGGCCAGGTCCGCCGGTTCGCCGTTGAAGCGCTTGCCATTCGGGCTCCGCGGCTTGAACGCCCCTACGCTGGAGGCATTGGATCGGCGCGGCCTGTTGGACGCGGTCGCCGCGACACAGGTGCTCAAGCCCGAGAAGGGGGCGCCGCCGCCCGGCACCGCCCATTGGCTCGCGCAGCCGCGGGCGCTGGGCGGCCACTTCGCCGGAATACCGTTTGTCTTGGACGACGTCGACCGCACGCGCTGGACCTGGCGCCTGCCGTCGCCGGTGGGCAGCCAGATGGCGGTGGAGCTGCAGGCCCTGGAAACGGTGTTGGCCGAACGTGCGACCACGCTGGGTGTGCGCATCGAACGCGGGCGTGCGGTACAGGCGGTGCGCGCCGGTGCCACCGAAGTGGAGATCGAGACCGCTGACGGGGCGGTACGTGGTCGCTGGCTGGTAGGTTGCGATGGAGGCCGCAGCACAGTGCGCAAGCAATGCGGTTTCAGTTTCATCGGCACGGATCCCGAATTCACCGGTCATTCGCTGCAGGTCGATCTGGAAGATCCCGGCGTGCTGACCCCGGGCCGTCAGTACACCGCGCAGGGCATGTGCAATTTCAATCCCCCCGGTGTGCTCGCGCTTGCCGATTTCGATGGCGGTGCCGGGCATCGAAAACCTCTCGTGCTGGATGAAGCGCAATCGCTGCTGCGACGTGTGTCTGCCCGCGACGTGACCATCACCGCGCTGCATCTGCACAGCACCTGGACCGATGGTGCGCGCCAGGCCAGCGCCTATCGCAACGGCCGCGTGCTGCTGGCAGGCGACGCTGCGCACGTGCATTCCCCGTTGGGAGGGCAGGGCCTGAATCTGGGCATCGGCGATGCGATGAACCTGGGCTGGAAACTCGCCAGCGTGATACGCGGTGACGCTGACGTGGCGCTGCTGGACAGCTATCACGCGGAACGGCATCCAATTGGCGCCAACGTACTGGACTGGTCGC
The DNA here is from genome assembly GCF_029836955.1 of Stenotrophomonas sp. GD04054. Lineage (NCBI taxonomy): Bacteria > Pseudomonadati > Pseudomonadota > Gammaproteobacteria > Lysobacterales > Lysobacteraceae > Stenotrophomonas > Stenotrophomonas sp. GD04054. The sequence goes on from NZ_JAOECR010000014.1 coordinate 37,926, forward strand.
GCGCGCAGGTTGCGCTGATGCGTCCTGGAGCCGGTTCGCGCGCGTTGGCGGCGGTCATGGCCGATCTGGCCGGCACCCGCGATGGCGCCACCTATCTGGCCGAACGGGTCTGGGGCGTGTCGCAACAGCTCGATCTGGGCGATGGCCATCCATTGGCCGGTCGCAGCGTGCCGGACTTCCTGCTGGCCGATGGCCGCCGCATGGGAGAGGTGCTGAGGACGGGGCAGGGGGTGTTGCTTGTGCTCGATGAGAACGGCGCTTCGTACAACCCCGTCGACCGTTGGCGGCAGCCGTTCCCCCGCATTGCCTCGGCGGTGGACGATGCGCTCGGCCTGGGGGCGGTACTGGTGAGGCCCGATGGAATTGTCGCGTGGGCCTGCGATGCGGGAGGTGATCAGGCAGGGTTGCGCCAAGCGTTGCAGCGCGGGTTCGGACTGCCGGAGGCTGACTGACGTACAGGGCGGAGGCGCAGCCGATGTGGGCTGCGCCGGGTGCGGTTACAGATCCTTCTTCTTGCCGCTCAGGTCGATCGGCCTGTCACTGCCCTTGCGCTCGCTCGACCACACTTCCATGCTCTTGTTGCAGCGGCTCTCGCGGGCAGCCACTTCGCGCGGCAGGTCCTTCAGATGCGGCGACTCCTGGCAGGCCTGATGCATGTTGCTGTCGTCATAGGTTGCACAGGCGCTGAGCGAGGCCAGAGTGATGGCGACGAGGGTGGTGCGGAGCAGGGGCTGCAGGTTCATGGGAGGGTCTCGGGTGGTGCCGGGCTGGCCATGGAATTCAAATCCGTGACACCGGGCGCAGACAATCCGACCAATCACACTTGTTATTCTATAACAGATGCGCGATAGTCAGGCGCCTGCTGCTGTCAGGCGACGCAGATCATCAGCATCATGCTCAGCGCCAGCATCAGCACGAATACGCGCCGGCTGAGCGCAAGGCAGGCCAGGCAGGCGGCCAGTGCCCAGGCAGCCAGCAGCGCGCAGGCCAGCAGCCACAGCCCGATCACCATCAAAGAGCCACTCGCCAGCGCTGACAGTGCGATCGCCTTGAACAGCGTCACGCCCAGCACACTGCCGAGCACGCCAGCCTGCAGAGCGATGGCATCGTGACGGGCAGGGGCGGGCGGGTGGCGCATGTCGGCGGCGTTCGTTTGCTGCAAGGGAGGCGCAGCCACTGTGCCCGATCACATATCCACGCCATGTGTTTTTTGCGCACGCGATGCAGGGCCGATGCAGGCCTCAGTCGAACTCACCCTCGGCCGATTCCAGCCGTTGCCGGTAGGCAGCGCGGTGCTGATACAAACGCTGGCATTCGGCCGACCTGTGGATGCGGCTGCCGGGTTCGTTGGCTACCGAGTCGCACATCCGCGCAATATGGTTGTTCTCTGCCAGCTCGGTGACGAAGAACACGGCCGTGATGCCGGTGCCGAGCAGCACGACATACAGCAGGCGGCTGAGCCAGCGCGACAGCTTGCGCTCGAAGTGCTGCTGGATGGTCAGGTCGAAACGGATGATGCTGAGCACGATCCAGATGATCGCAACCAGGAAGCAGAGCGTGGGCAACAGGCCGCGCCAGAGCCCGGCCTCGTAGACCGATTCGTTGTAGTGGACAGCGGCCCCGGCACCGGCGATGGCGATGGCAAGTGCCCAGTTGCGGCCCAGCGAGAGCAGGTCATCGAGCAGCTTCTCGCGGTTCCTGGTTGATCCTGCTGCCACGTGGGTTCCATCTCCATGCTGCGACCGGCGGCGGACTGCCGCCGGCCCTGCAGATGGTGGAGCATCGCTGCGGCGATGAGAAGACCACGCGGCTCAATGTGCGATGGCGCGGGCGCTGATCCAGCGCCGGTAGCGGCGGGTCCGACACTGTGCGGCCGCCTGTGCCAGCAGCAGTGCCCACGCCGGTGAAACCGTGGGTGCGGTGGGGCGGCGCCGGCTCAACCGGCCCAGCTGATACTTCACTGCCGCCATGTGCGCGCTGGCCGCCAGCGGCTTGCTGCGCCAGTTGATGTTGCGCAGCGTCGGCACCGGGTCGCGGCCCTGCTGCCAGTGCTGTGGCAGATCCGGCTCGATCGCCAGTGCGGTGGCGATGCCGACCATGGCTACGCCGCTGGCCAGTACCTGTTCTGCCACCTCGCGGCGGCGGATGCCGCCGGTGACCATCAACGGCATCGTTGCCACCGTGGCGATCTCGCGTGCGAATTCGAGGAAGTACGCTTCGCGGGCCACGCTGCGATCGTCGCGTGCGGCGCCGGTCATGGCCGGTGCTTCATAGCTGCCGCCGGACAGTTCGACCAGATCCACGCCGAGGGGGGGCAGCATCTCCACCACGGCGCGCGCATCCTCGGGCGAGAAACCGCCGCGCTGGAAATCGGCGGAATTGAGCTTCACCGCCACCACGAACGTGGGCGCCACCGCCGCGCGTACACCCTGCACGATCTCCAGCAGCAGGCGCGCACGGTTTTCCAGGCTGCCACCCCAGTGGTCTTCGCGCCGGTTCGACAACGGCGACAGGAACTGGCTGAGCAGGTAGCCGTGCGCGGCATGGATCTCCACCCCGCTGAAACCGGCGCGCTCGGCCAGTTCGGCACTGCGGATGAAGCGCGCGATCACCGAGTCGATGTCGTCCTCGGTCATCGCCTTCGGCGGTGCGAACTGCTTGGACAGCGCGCCCATCTGCAATGCAACGGCCGACGGCGCGAGCGCGGGTTGACCGAGTGCGGCCGGCATCTGCCGCCCCGGGTGATTGATCTGCATCCACATCTGCGCACCCCGCGAGCGGGCAGTGTCCGCCCAGGCAGTGAAGCGGTCGAGGTGGCGGTCATCCTCCAGTACCACGCCGCCGGGCCCAGTCATGGCGCGCCCATCGACCATCACGTTGCCGGTGATGATCAGTCCGGCGCCGCCGTCGGCCCAGCGCTGGTACAACTGCAGCAGCGCTTCGGAGGGAGCGTGGTCGGCGTCGGCCATGTTTTCCTCCATCGCCGCCTTGGCGATGCGGTTGCGGATGACGGCACCGGAGGGCAGTGCCAGGGGCGAGAACAGCGACATCGGACAGCTCCAGGACAGGGGAATGGGGCTACGCTAACCTTCAAGTTTGATTGAAGGTCAACAGGCTTCCATGTCGAGGATTCAGGCAGGTGAAGATCGGTGAGCTGGCCCGCCGCACGGGTCTGGCAGCGTCGCGCATCCGCTTCTACGAAGAGGCCGGGTTGTTGGTGGTCCAGCGCCAGGCCAACGGCTACCGCGATTATCCGGAGCAGGCGGTGCTGCTGCTGGAACTGATCACCGGTGCGCAGCGCGCCGGTTTCAGCCTGGAAGAGATCCGCGCGCTGTTGCCGCCGGACATGGGCCAGTGGCAGCACGAGGCACTGATCACGATGCTGCAGCAGAAGGTGGCCGACATCGAAGCGCTGCAGTTGCGGCTGGCAGAGAGCCGTGCGCACCTGCTGGCCCTTATCGAGGACATCCAGGCGCGGCCGGAGGGCATTGATTGCGCGGCCAACTCGCGGCGGGTGCTGGACCGCGTGAAGCGTGGTGAGCTGGCGCGGCCGACGCTGGCGGCCGGCGACGTGGCGATGCTGCGACCGGATCGCCGCCGCCGCATGGGCAACGGCTGACGACCCGGCGCGGTGTTCAGTGGCTGCCTGTGACGGTGATCTTGCGCTTCTTGTCCACCATCACCGCCACGCACCACAGCAGCAGGCCGCCGATCGCGGTGGCTGCACCGACGTAGCCAGTGCTGGCCGGGCTGAAGCCGGCGCTGATCGCCATGCCACCCAGCCACGGGCCGAGCGCATTGGCGGTATTGAAGGCGGCATGATTGGAGGCGGCAGCCAGGGTCTGCGCTTCGCCGGCCACGTCCATCAGGCGCGTCTGCAGCACCGCAGCCAGCGCACCCATGGTGCCGACGGTGATGATCATCGGGCCGATGGTCCACACCGATTGTGCGGTCAGCGGATACAGCAGCAGCATCACGATCGACCACAGCAGCACCACCGCGGCGGCCTTGAAGTGGAACTTGTCCACCAGCCAGCCACCGGCGATGTTGCCGATGATCGCGCCGATGCCGAACACGCCCACGGCCAGCGGCATCCACGATTCGGCCACGCCGGTGACCTGCACCAGGGTCGGCGCCAGGTAGGTGAACACGCAGAACATGCCGGCGAAACCGACCGCGCCGATCGCCAGTGCCAGCCACACCTGGGTGGTGTTGAAGGCACGCAGTTCGCGCATCGGCGAGGTGCGCACCTCGTCCGGATCGGGCAGCAGGAAGCGCGCGATCATCGCCACGGTGGCGATGGCCAGCACGCTGACCAGGGCAAAGGCGGTGCGCCAGCTCAGCTGCTGGCCCAGCCAGGTGGTCAGCGGATTGCCGACCAGGATCGCGATCGACAGGCCCAGCAGTACGCGCGACATCGCCTGGCCGCGCTGGCCGGCCGGGCTGATTGCCGCCGCCACCAGCATCGCCACCCCGAAGTAGGCGCCATGCGGCAGGCCGGCGACAAAACGCGCGATCAGCATCGTGCCGTAGTTCGGTGCCAGTGCGCTGGCCAGGTTGCCGACAGCATAGAAGCCCATCAGTGCCAGCAGCAGCTTGCGGCGCGGGAAGCTGGCGCCGACGAAGGCCAGGATCGGCGCACCGACGACCACGCCGATGGCATAGGCGCTGATCAGTTGGCCGACCTGGGTTTCGGAGATCGACAGGCCACGGCTGATCTCCAGCATCAGGCCCATGCTGGCGAACTCGCTGGTACCGATGGCGAAGCCGCCCAGGGACAGGGCAAGGATGATCAGGGTGCGCTGACGGGGCGTCAGCCGCGCAGCCAGGGAAGAGTTGGGGCTCATGCGGGGGCGCGATGGGGGCGGGGAGCCGTGCATTGTACTGCTGCACCGCAACAGCAGCAGCCATGCTGAGGGTAAATCAGCGTTTGATCCGTGGGGTTGCGGCAAGCCGGGCACGGGCTCGGTACGAAAGCAGGTTCGGCGCATTGTTGTCGGCGTCCTGCATGTAATGACGACATGGACGTCGGCATGATGCGAAACACAGGGGCTGCGGAGTGCTGGAACAAGGAGGATGTCGATGCAGGAATTCAGGCATGTGCTGGAGACGCGCGGCCGCTATCAGCTGGTAGCGGTGTCCTACGCGCCGGTGTACGCTCCGGGCGATGTGGTCGGCCATGCGGTCGTCGCCGACGATGGGGATCGTCTGACCGACCTGATGTCGCTGGCCGAAGCGCGCCAACGCCTGCAGGCACTGGTGCGTGAAGAGGGCGAAGAGCCCGGGCTGGAGAACGAAAACCACCTGCGGAAGAAGGCGTCGCGCTGGCGCCGCCGCTAGGCCGTCGCGCCCTTGTGCGCATCATGGAGGATCCGGGTGTTGCCCAGTAAGAAGTATCTGCTCATCGCCATCATCACGCTGGCGACCCTGCTGCTTGGTTTCGTGTTTTCCGGTTACCTGACCCTGTTGTTGCTGGGGCTGGACACCAAGCTGTTCACCTGGAACACGTACTACCAGTATTACCACGCCATTGGCCAGCCGCAGGTCGCGCCGTTCGTGGGCAAGATCAAGTGGGCCGGCTATCTCGGCTTCGGCCTGCCGCTGTTGGTCCTGCTGGTGACCGGCCTGGTGCTGCTGCTGAAGAAGGACAAGCGCTCGTTGCACGGCGACGCGCGCTTTGCCACCGGCGGCGACCTGTCCAAGCACGGCATGTTCAAGAAGACCGGCCAGAGCATCGTGGTTGGCAGCCATGGCGGCAAGCTGGTGCGGCTGGACGGCCAGCAGTTCGTGATCCTTGCAGCGCCCACCCGTTCAGGCAAGGGCGTGGGCGTCGTCATCCCGAACCTGCTGGAGTACGGCGAATCGCTGGTGGTGCTGGACATCAAGCAGGAGAACTTCGACCTGACCAGTGGCTGGCGTGCCAGCCAAGGGCAGGAGATCTACCTGTTCAATCCCTTCGCTGAAGATCGGCGCACGCACCGCTGGAACCCGCTCAGCTATGTGTCCGATGACCCGGCGTTCCGTGTCTCGGACCTGATGAGCATCGCCGCAATGTTGTATCCGGACGGGGCCGAGGACCAGAAATTCTGGGTCAGCCAGGCGCGCAATGCGTTCATGGCCTTCACCCTGTATCTGTTCGAGAACTGGGATGACGAGCGCAGCAGCGGATTCCCGGGCGGCTCGGGCACGCCGACGCTGGGCGCTGTCTACCGGTTGTCATCGGGCGACGGCACCGATCTGAAGAAGTACCTCAAGGCCTTGTCGGAGCGGTCGTTCCTCAGTGGCAACGCACGTTCGGCATTCGCCAACATGCTGTCCCAGGCCGATGAGACCTTCGCCTCGATCCTGGGCACCTTCAAGGAGCCGCTCAATCCCTGGATCAATCCGGTGCTGGACAAGGCCACCAGCAGCAACGACTTCCTGCTGACCGATGTCCGCAAGAAGAAGATGACCATCTACATCGGCATCCAGCCGAACAAGCTGGCCGAGAGCCGGCTGATCATCAACCTGTTCTTCAGCCAGTTGATCAACCTCAACACCAAGGAACTGCCCAAGTCCAACCCGGACCTGAAGTACCAGTGCCTGCTGTTGATGGACGAATTCACCTCGATCGGCAAGGTCGAGATCATCGCCTCGGCGGTGTCCTACATGGCCGGTTACAACATCCGCCTGCTGCCGATCATCCAGAGCATGTCCCAGCTTGATGCCACCTACGGCCGGGAAGTGTCACGCACGATCATCACCAACCACGCACTGCAGATCCTGTACGCGCCGCGTGAGCAGCAGGACGCCAACGACTACTCGGACATGCTGGGTTACACCACCATCCGCAAGAAGAACGTCACCCATGCCCGCGAGAAGACCCACAGCTTCACTGAAGAGCGGCGCGCACTGATGCTGCCGCAGGAGCTGAAGGCGATGGGGCCGGACAAGGAAGTATTCCTCTACGAGGGCATACCGCATCCGGTGAAGTGCGACAAGATCCGCTATTACAAGGATCGCTATTTCACATCGCGGCTGCTGCCGAAGGTCGACGTTCCGATGCTTAACGTCTAATTCACGTCGCTAAATTTGTGACGTGGATTCATATTCACCGACGTGAAACCGTGAGCTGAGTCAAAAATTCGGCATCTGTTCATAGATTTTCAGACTTGTCTGACATGGAATTGACGCGTGGTTGTGTAACTCTGTGTGCGTCATCCAGAAGTGTGTGCTGGATGGCAAAAGTTGTAACGCAGGGTGGCCAGGAGTTTGTGCCATGGAAACAAGGATGGTTTCGACGTTGGTGAGGGTGTGCGGGTGTGTCGTCGGCAACGTCTGGCGGCCCCGCGACCTGGTTGGCAGCTTTCGGGCTGCAGGGGAGCCGGGGCAGGTGTGCTGCATGCCAGCGCGTCTCCCCGATTCCGGCGTGCGCCATGCAGCGCCGGACGGCCAGGGAACCAACGCTCGGGACTGCTTTTTCGTACGTCAAAGTGAAGCCCGTATGAATCAGGCGTTTATCGCGAAAATCTCCATCGCCGCAGTTGCGGCGCTGATGGTGGCAGGGTGTGCCACCAAGCCGGCCCCCGATTTCGGCGGCCGCTGGAAGCCGGTCAACCGCTTCGCCGCGGCCACAACCGAGATCCCGCTGTACTCCAGCTACGTCTACCAGGCCTCGCCGATGGATGGCACGCTCAAAGCCATGCTCGAGCGCTGGGCCAAGGATTCCGGACGAACACTGGACTACCGCCTCAGCTCGGACTTCACGCTGTATGGCGCGGTCTCGAAGATCGACACCACCAATGCACAGCAGGCCGTGATCGATCTGACTTCGGCGTATTCGGCGCAAGGCATCTCCGTCTCCATTGTTGGCAACCAGATCGTTGTGCAGAGCGCTGGCTCGACGCCCACCGCGTCGGCGCAGAGCGCTGATTCCAACAGCGGCACCTGAGTCCACCTCGAAACCATCGAACGTGCCGCTCCCCGCGCCTGTCGCAGGGGCTCCATGCCCATTGATGTTTCAGCAGTACGGAAGAATCCATGTTCCGCAAGAAGGATCCCGGCAACAGTCCCAAGGTCGAGCAGTCGGTCGCCAAGGCGGTCAGCTACGAGATCACCGTGGCCGACATGGCGCGTCGCAGCGAGCGCCGTGCCTGGTGGGTCGCCACGGGCTCGTTGCTGATGTCGCTCGCACTGGCGGGCGGCTACTACTACATGCTGCCGCTGAAGGAGAAGGTGCCGTTCCTGGTGATGGCCGATGCGTACACGGGTACCGCGACGGTCGCACGCCTGAGCGGGACCTTCCAGGGCGAGACGATTACCAGCAACGAAGCGATCAATCGCAGCAATGTGGCCCAGTACGTACTGGCGCGCGAGTCGTACGACTCGGCGGTGATGGGCCTGCGCGATTGGGAACTGGTGTTCGTGATGTCCACCGATCCGGTGGCGCAGTCCATGCGCGTGCGCTATGCCGGCAACAACCCGCAGAACCCGTTCGTGATGTATGGCCGCGAGCGTGCCATCCGGGTCAAGATCCTCAGCATCACGCCGCTGGGCGCCGAAGCGAACGGCAGCTTCCGCGGCGCTTCGGTGCGCATCCAGCGCAGCCTGCTGGACAAGCGCACTGGCGTTGCCACCTACCTGGACAACCAGCTGGTGACGATGCGCTTCGGCTACAACCAGAACCTGGCGCTGTCCGAGCAGGATCGCATCCTCAATCCGCTGGCCTTCCAGGTCACCGAGTATCGCGTCGACAACGACTATTCCCGTGGCGTCCCGGTGCCGGATGACGGCGCCATGCAGGCGCAGGCGCAGCAGGCTGCACAGGCCGCGCAGCAGGCCCAGGGTGTCTACGATCCCAACAACCCGGCCGCGGCCACGATGATCGATCCGGCCACCGGCCAGCCGGTCGCCGTCCCGGCCAATGGCCCGACGCCGGGCCAGCCGATGCCGGGCCAGCCGATGCCGGGCCAGCCGATGCCGGGCCAGCCGATGCCGGGTCAGCCCGTACAGGGGCAGCCCATGCCGGGTCAGCCGGTGCAGGGGCAAGCAATGCCGGGGCAGGCCATGCCCGGACAGCCGGCCATGAGGCCGGCGCAGAACAATTCCACCGGAACTGCTGATGGAGCAAGCAACCGATGAGTAGTCGAAATATCAGGGGAAGCGCACTGGCGCTGCTGTCGATGTTGTCGCTGTTGTTTTCAGCAGCGGCGATGGCGCAGGCGGTGGACCATTACGAGTACGAGAAGGACCGCATCTATCCGGTTCGCACCGGCCTGGGCCTGACCACCCAGATCGAGTTGAGCCCGAACGAGAAGATCCTCGACTACAGCACCGGCTTCAGCAGCGGCTGGGAACTGACCCGTCGCGAGAACGTGTTCTATCTCAAGCCGAAGAACGTCGACGTCGACACCAACATGATGGTGCGCACCGAGACCCATTCCTACATCTTCGAGCTCAAGGTGGTGGCCACTGACTGGCGCCAGCTGGAACAGGCCCGTCGTGCTGGCGTGCAGTACAAGATCGCCTTCACCTACCCGAACGACACCGTGTTCGGCGTCGCGCAGGAAGCGGTGGAAGAGGAGGCGCAGCCGCTGTTGAGCTCTGAACTGGCCAAGGACCGCCAGTACAACTTCAACTACTCCTATTCGACCAGCAAGGCGAAGAAGATGGGTTGGCTGATCCCGGTCAACGCCTACGACGACAGCCGTTTCACCTACCTGAAACTACCGAATTCGCCGGAGTACAAGACCGGTATCTTCCCGGCCGTGTTCGGTCGTGAAACGGAATACGGTGAAGACTTCGTGGTCAACACCACGGTTGAAGGCAATACGCTGATCGTGCACGGGACCTACCCGTACCTGGTCATCCGCCACGGCGACTTCGTCGTCGGCCTGCGAAGGAACGTGAAGAAATGAGCCAGCAGAACACTCCCGGAAACGACCCGAACAACGGACGCGACGAGAGCCAGAGTCCGTACGGTGCACAGGCTGCTCCGGAGGCGCAGACGAATCCGTACTTCGGCACGACCCAGGCTGAGCCTGCACCGGATCTGGACGCGGCCGCGCCGCAGCTGCGCTCGGCTGAAGAGCAGCGATTGAACCGCAAGGCGCTGCTGTTCCTGGGCGGTATCGTGGTGCTGCTTGTTGCCATGGGCTTCCTGCTGTTCCGCAAGGGCCAAGACAAGGACGATGCGCCGAAGGTGCCGGATGTTGCGCGCGCGAGCACGCCAACACTGCCGGATGCTGTCCAGACCGATCCGGGTCCGGCGCAGGCAATGCAGCCCGTTGATCCGATTCCGATGTTGCCGCCGCCTCCATTGGGGCCGAGTCGCCCTGAGCCGCCAGTGACGTTGGAAGATCGCTCCGCGGGCCCTCGTGGTCCGACGCTTGCCGAGCGTCGGATGGGTGCCAGTGCCGACGGTTTCGTTGGCAATGGCAGTTCACAGGATGAGGAGCGCTCGCAGCAGGCGGGCATGGACGAATACACGCGGGCAATGCTGCAGCAGATGAACGGGCAGCAGAATGCAGCGCCAGCGCGCGTGCGTCGTGGCCCCGACGTGGATGACGTGTCCAATGCCAGCTACATCCGCAGCCCCGATGCGCTGCTGGTGCGAGGAACCTATCTGCGCTGTGTACTGGAAACCCGCATCATCACTGATATCGCGGGCTACACCTCGTGCCTGGTGACAGAGCCGGTGTACTCGATCAACGGCCGCAATCTGCTGCTGCCGAAGGGCTCCAAGATCTATGGCGCCTATGGCGGTGGTCCTACCGGCAAGCGGGTGGAAGTGATCTGGGACCGCATCACCACGCCGAACGGTATTGACGTGGCAATGTCCAGCCCGGGCGTGGATCAGCTGGGTGGCGCCGGTCATCCGGGCCAGTACAGCGCGCACTGGGGTAGTCGTATCGCCTCGGCGCTGATGATCAGCTTGCTGGCTGATGCGTTCAAGTATGCCGCCGCCGAACATGGCCCGGAGACCACCACGGTGGCCAACAACGGCATGACCATCCAGTCGCCCTATGAGAGCGCCACCGCGCGCACCATGGAACGCCTGGCCAACGAGTCGCTCAGCCAACGTCGCCCGCCGACCGTGACCATCAACCAAGGCACCATCGTGAATGTGTACGTCGCCAAGGACGTCGACTTCACGAGCGTGCTGCATCCTCGCCGGTAACCCAACGAACGATCATGGACGCTGAAGTGTCACCCCTTGCCCTCGTCTCCAGCGATTTCCTGCGCTATCAGTACGAAGTGCTGGGCATCGCCGAGTACATGACTTCCCCGGAAGTGACGGAAATCTGCATCAACCGTCCCGGTGAGCTGTACCTGGAAACCCGGGCGGGGTGGCAGCGGGTAGATGTGCCGAGCCTGACCTTCGAGCGGGCCCGGCAGTTCTGCACGGCGGTGGTGAACGAGAGCAACACCGGCCAGCGCATCACTGATGCCGATCCGGTGGTCTCGCTCACGTTTCCCACCGGCCAGCGTGCCCAGTTCGTGATTCCGCCGGCGTGCGATGCAGGCAAGGTGTCGATCACCATCCGTCTGCCGTCCAAGCACACCAAGTCGCTCAGCCAGTATCACGAAGATGGGTTCTTCAACCAGATCCTGGAAAGCGATGGCAGCATCAGCGAGCAGGATCGCGAGCTGCTGGAGCTGCGTCAGCAGCGCGAGTACGCCGAGTTCTTCCGGCGTGCGGTGATGTACCGCAAGAACATCGTGGTATCCGGTGCGACCGGTAGCGGCAAGACCACCTTCATGAAAGCGCTGGTCAATCATATTCCGGACAACGAACGCCTGGTCACGATCGAGGACGCGCGCGAGCTGTTTCTGACCCAACCCAATGTGGTGCACCTGCTGTACTCCAAGGGTGGGCAGAGCACCAGCAATGTCAGTGCCAAGAGCTGCATGGAAGCCTGCCTGCGCATGAAGCCCGAGCGCATCATCCTGGCCGAGCTGCGCGGTGACGAGGCGTTCTACTTCATCCGCAACTGCGCATCGGGCCACCCGGGTTCGATCACCAGCTGCCATGCAGGCAGTCCGGAGCAGACCTGGGACCAGTTGGCCCTCATGGTGAAGGCCTCCACCGAAGGTTCGGGCCTGGAGTTCAACGTGATCAAGCGACTGTTGATGATGACCATCGACATCGTCGTGCATATCAAGGCGCACGCCGGTTCGCGCTACATCACCGGTATCGATTTCAATCCTGGGCGTGCCCAGGGGCAGGAGGGCTGAAGGATGCTGCCAGGACTGGAGATGATGGCGTGCCCGGAGATGGCGGTGTCGATGGACGTGATGCAGCACGTCATCAACGTTGAATCGTCACGCAACCCTTATGCCATCGGCGTAGTCGGTGGCGCTCTGGTGCGCCAGCCCAAGGCGCTGGACGAGGCACTGGCGACGGTTCGGATGCTGGAAGAGAAAGGCTACAACTTCTCCATCGGGCTGGCCCAGGTCAACCGCTATAACCTCGGCAAGTACGGTCTGGATTCCTACGAGAAGGCTTTCCAGCAATGCCCGAACCTGCAAGCGGGTTCTCGGATCCTCGCCGAGTGCTACAAGCGCTCCGGTGGTGACTGGGGCAAGTCATTCAGTTGCTACTACTCGGGCAATTTCGAGACTGGCTTCCGCCATGGCTATGTGCAGAAGGTCTATGACTCGATGCGCCGTGGGCAGCAGCTTGCCAGCAATGGTGTTGCACCGATCGACGTGGTGAGTCGCGGCGAACGCCGCAGCGTGAAGGTCGAGCATCACCCGCAGCTCGCTTCGCCGGCGCAGGCGCGCATCGTTGCGCAGGCGAGTGGCCCGGTGTACGTGCCGTCGGAAGACCCGGCACGTGCGTATGTCGTGTATCCGTCCACCGGTGCAATGGCGCGGGGCAGCCTGCTGAACATCGCCGACCAGGCGCTTTCCAAAGTGGTACTGGGCTCGGTGGATCGGATGATGCAGCCGCAGGCGCAGCCCACCCAAGGGGCCGCCTATCCGCAGCAACAGGCCGGTGGCATGCCGCAGCAGCTGCCTCAGCAGGGTCCGGCGCAGGCGATGGCCATGCCGCAGCAGTTGCCAGGTGCTGCAGGTGGCAGCAACGAGGGCCCTGTGATGTTGCGGCCCTGGAATGAGCGCAATCAGCCAGTGGCCGGCAATGGCAGTTCATATAACGCACCGGCACAGTCCGCACCGGTGCAGCAGATTCCCGCAGGGGATGCGGCCTTCGTGTTCTGACGAAGTCGTGGTACGGCCAGTCCCCCGGCTGGTCGATTCAGTTGTGTTAGTCCATCAACAAGGAAATCAATCCATGAAGCGATCCAATCTCGACCTCGTCCAGGCCCAGCGCACGCTGAAGACCTTGCTGATGGCCACTCTGTTCGTCGGCGCACTGTTTGCCCCGCAAGTCTTCGCCAACGGCGCCACCGACTTCGGCGGCACCGACAAGAAGGTCTGCAGCTTCTTCAACAACATCAACGGCCTGCTGAACATCGCCTCGATCGCCGTGGTCACCATCGCGGTGATCTTCGCTGGTTACCAGATCGCCTTCGCGCACAAGCGCATCGCTGACGTCGCCCCGATCCTGATCGGTGGCGTGCTGATCGGCGCCGCAGGCCAGATCGCGCGCATGCTGCTGGGTGATGGCAGCGACGGCAAGTGCGGTGGTGGCACCAGCACCTCCTACCTGATCAACCACGTGATCCAGTACTACAGTGCATAAGAACGTCGTGTTCCGCGGCTGCACGCGTCCAGCGATGTTCCTGGGCGTTCCCTACCTGCCATTCTTCATGGTGGCAGGCGGGCTGTTGCTGCTCAGCATGTACACGAACTTCTGGTTCCTGCTCACCATTCCGGTGGCGGTCTTCATCATGCGGCACATGGCCAAGCGTGACGAAATGATCTTCCGCCTGCTGGGCCTGCGCCTGATGTTCAAGCTGAAGGTGCGCAACGTGCAGGAGCACGATGGCATGTGGGTGCTCAACCCCAACCATTACCGCAACAAGCCGGCCCGAATGGATTGAGGTCCGGATCCGGCCTGGCGGGCATCCGCGCCCGCCAGGTCTCTTGAAACTTCTTGGCAGTACCTCTTTGGAAGCAGTCGTATGTTCAGCCCTGATACCTCCATCAGTGAGTTCATCCCGTTGTCGTCGCATGTCGCCCCGAACGTGGTCAAGACCACGGGCGGCGACTACCTGCTGACCTGGCATCTGGAAGGGCTGCCGTTTGTCGGCCGAGAGGAGTGGGAGCTCGAGCATCGCCACAACACGTTCAACCGTCTGCTGCAGACGTTGCGCGCGCCTGACTTTGTCAACGTCGCTTTCTGGGTGCACGACATCCGTCGCCGTCGCACGTTGAAGGGCAAGAGCAACTACAGGCAGCGCTTCAACCAGGACGTTTCCGACCAGTACATGGGCATGCTGTCCTCGCAGCGCATCATGCAGAACGAGCTGTACCTGACCATGATCTATCGCCCGGTGGTGGCGGGCAAACGCTTCGTCGAAAAGTCGGCGAACGTGGAGAAGCTGCGCGCCGAGCAGGAGCAGGCGGTAGAGAAGTTGATGGAACTGGCCGGCAACGTCGAGGCCGTGATCCGCGACTACGCGCCGTATCGCCTGGGTATGTACGAAGCCAAGAATGGCGTGGTGTTCTCGGAAACGCTGGAGCTGTTCGGTTACCTGATCAATCGCATCGACGAGCCGGTGCCGGTGCTGTCGGCACCGATCAAGGATTACCTGCCGGTCAGTCGCCACATGTTCTCGGCCAAGACCGGCGATTTTGCGATCAATACTCCCAACGGTGCCAATCACTACGGCGCCATTCTGAACATCAAGGAGTATGCCGAGGGGACTTACCCGGGCATCCTCAACGGCCTGAAGTACCTCGACTACGAATACGTCATCACCCATTCGTTCAGCCCGATGGGGCGCCAGGACGCGCTGAAGGTGCTCGACCGTACCAAAGGCATGATGATCTCCTCCGGCGACAAGGCGGTCAGCCAGATCGTCGAGCTCGACCAGGCCATGGATCAGCTGTCGTCGGGCAACTTCGTGCTGGGTGAGTATCACTTCATCATGGCTGTCTACGGCGACACTCAGGCCAAGCTTTCGCAGAACGTCGCCTCGACCCGCGCCGAGCTTTCCAATGCCGGTTTCGTATCGACCAAGGAAGACCTGGCCGTTACCTCGTCCTTCTATTCGCAGCTGCCGGGCAACTGGCGCTACCGCACTCGACTGGCCAACGTCAGCTCGCTGAACTTCCTGGGCCTGTCGCCGCTGCACAACTTCGCCACCGGTAAGCAGCACAACAACCCGTGGGGCGACTGCGTCACCACGCTGCAGACCACCAATGGCCAGCCGTACTACTTCAATTTCCATGCGACCCATCCCTCGGAGAATTCGCTGGGTGAGAAGGCGATCGCCAATACCATGGTGATCGGCAAGTCCGGTACCGGTAAAACCGCGCTGATCAACTTCCTGCTCAGCCAGGTGCAGAAGTACGAGCCGTCGCCGACCATCTTCTTCTTCGACAAGGACCGCGGTGCTGAGATCTTCGTGCGTGCCTGCGGAGGAAACTATCTGGCCCTGGAGAACGGCGCGCCGACCGGCTTCAACCCGTTCCAGTGCGAGAACAGCGAAGCCAACGTGCAGTTCCTGGCCGACCTGATCAAGGTGCTGGCCGGCAAGCGCGAATACAGCGCCCGTGAGGAAGAGGACATCTACCGCGCGGTGGAAAGCATGCTCGATACGCCGATGCACCTGCGCAGCATGACCAACTTCCAGAAGAGCCTGCCCAATATGGGCGACGATGGCCTCTACGCGCGCATGCGCCGTTGGACATCGGGCAACTCGCTGGGCTGGGTGTTCGATAATCCGATCGATACCGTTGACCTGAGCAAGGCCAACATCATCGGCTTCGACTACACCGACATCATCGACAATCCTGAAGTGCGCGTGCCGGTGATCAATTACCTGCTGCACCGCCTGGAGTCGCTGATCGACGGTCGTCCGCTGATCTATGTGATGGACGAATTCTGGAAGATCCTGGACGGCGAAGGTGGCCTGAAGGAGTTCGCGAAGAACAAGCAGAAGACCATCCGTAAGCAGAACGGTCTCGGCATCTTCGCTACGCAGAGCCCGGAAGATGCGCTGAAGAGCGATATCTCCGCCGCCCTGATCGAGCAGACCGCTACCCTGATCCTGCTGCCGAACCCGAATGCCAGCAAGAGCGACTACATGGACGGCCTGAAGCTGACCGAGGCCGAGTTCAGGGTGGTGACTGCACTGGACGAGCGCTCGCGCTGCTTCCTGGTCAAGCAGGGCCATGCCTCCAGCGTGTGCCAGCTCAACCTGCGCGGCATGGACGACATCCTGTCGGTGATCTCGGCTTCGACCGACAACATCGATGTCATGCATCGGGTCCTGCAGACGGCCGCGGTCCGCAATCGCGTCACTGTAGACGAGCTCAGCCCGGAGCAGTGGCTGGAAGATTTCTACAAGAACCGGAAGGGGTCGGGAAAGGAACCCCGGTCCGACGCGGCCTGATGGCCGTGCGAGCAGGAGACAGGCAAGTGGACGTCAATCAGAACAACAGGAGTTTTCCCATGAACAACGTCAAGCGTCGGGCCAGCGCCCGCAAGGTACTCAAGCCGATGGCCAAGGTGCTCGGCGTTGCCTTGGCCCTCTCAGCGACCAATGCGGGCGCCATCGGCCCGGTGCAGGAAACGGGTCCTGCGCTGTGGCAGCACATCCTCAATCAGATCAATACGTACCAGGCCCGTTTCCAGGAGAAGTACCAGTTCGTCAAGGAGAACACCCAGTGGGCACGGGACTGGGCGCAGACGATCAAGGAGTACCAGGAGACGATGGTCCAGATCCAGGGCATCGTGAATTCCTTCGGGTTGCCGGATTCCGCCCCGCTGACGCCGGTGCCACCCAATTATCTGGTTGCCGAGACCTGCGGAATCGGCACCGACCTGAAGACTCTCGCGACCCGGGTCGTTTTCAATTTCAAGGGCGATTGGAAGGATCAGCAGCAACAGATCTGCGTGAACATCCGGATGATGCAGAACCGCAAGTACAACGATGCGGTGGACTTCATGCTCAAGACGATGCCGTCGTTCTTCGATAGCCTCGATGCAATCGAGAAGCAGCGAAATGTCAGCAATCTGCTCGGCAACGTCAACGCAACGCAGAACGACACGTTGCGCACCGCGAACGACATGGCAGCCAAGGCAAAGTCCTTCGAGGCACAGCAGAAGGCCTACGATGCCTACATCGAGGTGATGGAAGCCAATCAGAAGGTCGTCGCACAGGCAGCGCTGAAGGGCGACCCGATGAAGACCATTGCCAGTGATCTGGTCAAGACGGCGGCGCTGAAGGCAGCGCTGTCCATCGACTGATGCATGGAATGGAGCACCAAGGGGGCGCGCGTCTGCGTCGCCCCTCATGTGATTGCAGTATTACCAAGGGAATGTGGGTATGACGATCAGGTCGATTGCCAACTTTGATTTTTCGGGCGGATTCCAGGATCTGATGGGGCACGTCGCGCGTGTCCAGTCGATTGGCGATTTCGTGTTCTTCAAGCTGATCCTGGACTACCTGCGGGACAGGATCGGCAAGTTCGGCTTCGACCTGATGGACAACATGATGGCGTGGGTGGGCGGCATCGCGCTGACCCTCATGACCTTGTGGGTGCTGATCCAGGGCTATCGAATCGTTACAGGCCGCAGCCGCGATTCGATGATGGTCCTGGTAACCAACATGGCGCGCGCAGCGTTGATTGTGGCCGTTGCCACCAGCATGGGCATGTTCGGGCGCGATCTTCATGAGTTCCTGACCGAGGACGTGAAGGGCCTGATCACCCACGTTGTCACTGGCAAGGATCAGAAGCCGGAAGAGCAGATCGACAAGAGTCTGGCTTGGATGCAGGTGGCGCTGTCCAGCATTGATGGCATCAAGATTCTGAATGACCCTGGATTGCAGGAAGACAAGACCCGGGCCATGTGGTTCATCGGCCTCGGCACCGGTGGTCCAGCGGTAACTGCGGGTTCAATGCTTCTGCTCTACGAAGTAGCAATGGCGTTGTTCATCGGATTCGGGCCCTTGTTCATTCTTTGCCTTCTGTTCGACCAGACCAAGCAGTTGTTCCAGCGATGGCTGTTCTACGGCATTGGAACCATGTTCTCCATGGCGGTATTGGCAGCCATGGTCTCGATTGCGCTGGACATGGTGATTCGCGTGTCTGCGTCGTTCTGGGTGACGGCGCTGGTGAACAAGTTCCCGTTGATGGGCGCGTCCAGCGACGGCATGACCAGTCAGGCGATGCAGCAGGGCGGCATGGGACTGATCCTGACGACCCTGATTCTGACTGCGCCCCCAATGGCGGCCATGTTCTTCCAGGGCACCTTGGGTAGCTTCATGGCATATTCGCAGATAGGTGGCAGCGCGGTTGCGCAGGCGCCGGGCCCGAGTGGGCAGCCGCCGGGTAGTTACTACACGCCTCCGGCTCCAGAGAAGGGGAGCACCGGGCATGGAGCAAGCGGAGTGGGGCAGATGGGTAGATCAACTGGATCTCCACATGTTGCCGATACGCCGTCGGATACAGGCCGATTTGCCAAGGCACCTATTTAGCTCGCGGAGATGCGCGTTGTCTGTGTAAGGAGAGTTGCCTGATGAGAATGATCCATTTGCTAGCGCCGTTGGTGTTCATGTTCGCCACATCGGCCCTTGAGGCTCAGGCTGAGGGGCGATGTCCTCCTGGGCAGTACCCGATCGGAGGGAAGGGAGTCGGTGGTTGCGCCCCGATTCCTGGAGGCGAAGGTGCAGCTACCAGTGGGCCCAGAGCGACGGGTAAATGGATCAAGACTTGGGGCGCAATATCATTGGCGCCGTCGGGCGCCTCTGGCTCCTCAACAGGGCGGGTACGGAAGACGGAGGCCGCTGAGGAAGCGCAGAGGAAGTGTGCTGAATCCGGCGGAGTGGGATGTAAGGTTACAATTACATATAAGAATCAATGCGTGGCCGCCGTTGTCGCCAGCTCGGGCACAGGTGGAACCACGCAGTTTGGTACCGGTGCAACGATCGAGGGTGCCACAGAGTTTGCCTCCCGCCTCTGTGCCTCGAAAGGAGGGAGCGATTGTGCTGCCGTCTATTCCGCTTGCTCTGAGCCGATCTTCGAGGAATTCTAAAAATCCTATCGCGAGTCTGTGGTCGTCCGACTGGCGTCCTGGCACAGTCCTTTATGGAAAGAATCTGGAAGATTTAATGTCAGGCAGGTCGAAATGGTGAGGTGCCCGGTAGTTGCGCGCTGACTCGGGCGTTTGGTGTAGAGGCGAATCGGCTTCCGTAACTCGGGTGCGTGGTGGCGGAAGGATGAGTGACAGCGGATCAGATGCTGGATCTCGCATCGCCCCGGGATTGAGTGCGAGGCGGCTTGGAGACCAATCCTCAATGGCAAGGGGATTAGACGTGAAAAGGCGTCGTTCCGACCTGCGGTGAGGAAGTTTGGTGGCATGAAAGCACTTGACGCCAAGCGACTCGAGAGTCTGGGGTGAGAGCCTGCGGCTGAAGAAGCTGCACGCCGAGAAGTTTGATCGAGAACGACGGCATCCAGAATGCGATGCGAAAGGCGCATCTTTCTTAGGGGGGGGATGCCCGTTTGCTGCGCTGTGGAAAAGGGTCGCAAGACTACCGGATAATCACCGGCCGCAGCCGCGACTCGATGATGGTCCTGGTAACCAACATGGCGCGCGCAGCGTTGATTGTGGCCGTTGCCACCAGCATGGGCATGTTCGGGCGCGATCTTCATGAGTTCCTGACCGAGGACGTGAAGGGCCTGATCACCCACGTTGTCACTGGCAAGGATCAGAAGCCGGAAGAGCAGATCGACAAGAGTCTGGCTTGGATGCAGGTGGCGCTGTCCAGCATTGATGGCATCAAGATTCTGATGACCCTGGATTGCAGGAAGACAAGACCCGGGCCATGTTCTTCCAGGGCACCTTGGGTAGCTTCATGGCATATTCGCAGATAGGTGGCAGCCCGGTTGCGCAGGCGCCGGGCCCGAGTGGGCAGCCGCCGGGTAGTTACTACACGCCGGCCGCTCCGGAGAAGGGGCAGTCCGGCCAGGACAGTGGTGCGCATGATCGACATGCGACCGCACGTTCAACCCTTCCGTCGTCGGAATCCTCCAGGGTTGCCGAAACCGGTCTCAGAGCTGCACATCCCGGCAATCAATAGCCCCATGCGTACGGAGTAGAAGTGTGAAATACATGTTTCCTCTCATTCTTGTCGGCTTGCTCCTATGTTTGTTTGTGACGGGTGAGGCGAGAGCGGAAGGGCGTTGTCCGCCAGGGCAGTACCCCATTGGTGGTCAGGGCGTAGGTGGATGCGCACCTATTCCGGGCTCTGGTACCGGTGGCGTCCAGAGCGGCCCCATTGCTACTGGGCGTTGGATCAAGACTTGGGGGGCTATTGCGGGGGCGGCAAGCACGGGCGATATGGGGGCTTCCGTTGGAAGGCGTTCCAAGCGAGAGGCTGTCTCAGAAGCGCTTGCTCGGTGCGCGACACATGGAGCGAAAGACTGCAAGATCGATACAACGTACAAGAACCAGTGCGTCGCATATGCTGACCCTGAGCCGAGCAGTAAGGGAATAGTTTCTATTTCAGTCGCCGGCTCAAGAGAGGAGGCGACCAGTCGGGTTCTCTCCTACTGTGCGAAGAACGGTGGAGGGCAATGCAAGGTGTTGTACACGGATTGTGCTGAGCCAATATTTGAATCTTTCTGAGCTATGTCAGTCGAATCACAGGTGAGATTCTTGAATCGGCCTTTGCATGATGGAGATGGCCTGCCGAAAAGCAGGCCATCTCATTTGTCGGCGAGCTGGAGCAGCTGATCTAGTTGGTAGGGTTAGGTGTCTTCACTAATCACCTGAGTGCAGTTGTATGGGGTTTCCCTCGTCTGGGACATGGTAATTTTGGCGTCGGATTCGTTCTGAACAAAGGCGCTGGTGAACAAGCCAAGTCCCGTTCGACGAGCAACACCTCCTGGAAGTAGGCTGCGTGCGCGTCAAAAATGCTGATGCATCTGGCCCTCAAGCGCAGGCGCTTTTCCGTCGATGAGGACTTTGGCGACGAGCATTGCGGGTCACGCTGCGCGGCGCAGAAGGGGGGGCGTGGGCTTGATCCTGACGGACACTATTCCGACTATCCCCAATGGCGGCCATGTTCTTCCAGGGCACCTTGGGTAGCTTCATGGCATATTCGCAGATAGGTGGCAGCCCTGTTGCGCAGGCGCCGGGTCCGAGCGGGCAGCCGTCGGGTAGTTATTACACGCCGGACAAGCCGTCGACGAGCGGTGGCAGTCAATCGGGTGGATCGACTTCAGTTGGGAGCAATGTCGTAGTCACTGGCAGCAACTCCACAGTTGGGTCAGGCAATTCTGATACTGGTCGTAAAGGCTTAGCTTCGAACTAGAGGCCGGAAATGAAGTCAATTCGTGTCTATTCAGGTGTAGTACTCCTGCTGGGTGTGGGAATCATTGCCTGCCAATTGCCACAGACGGCCAATGCAGAAGGTAGGTGTCCTCCTGGTCAGTATCCAATTGGCGGTCAGGGAGTCGGCGGCTGTGCTCCCATCCCAGGTGGTACCACTGGAGCAGGCCAAGCGTCGCCTGTTGCGACAGGGCGTTGGATCAAGACTTGGGGGGCCATCGCTTTAGCGAAGGGGGGCGATGTCGGCGTGGCTCTCGGTAAGCGAAAGAAGAGGGATGCGGCTTCGGAGTCCCTTGCTAATTGCGCACAGCGGGGGGCTACGGATTGCAGGGTGGTATTGGAGTTCAATAATCAATGCGCAGCATTCGTATCCCCCAGTGATGCAAGATTTGGTGGCTCCACGTTTGCGCGTGCGGCATCTGTTGATGCTGCGAGTAAGATGGCTGTGGATGCGTGCTTAAAACAGGGGAGCGATGGCTGTAAAGTGATTTATTCTGGATGCACCGAGCCTGAGTTTGAGAGCTTCTGAGGTTGCGCTTATGAGTTTCTGGCTGAAAACGTAGAAATGCCTGATTAGCCGGAAAAGACCAGGCACCGGAAGAGCAGATCGACAAGAGTCTGGCTTGGATGCAGGTGGCGCTGTCCAGTATTGATGGCATCAAGATTCTGAATGACCCTGGATTGCAGGAAGACAAGACCCGGGCCATGTGGTTCATCGGCCTCGGCACCGGCGGTCCAGCGGTAACTGCGGGTTCAATGCTTCTGCGCTACGAAGTAGCAATAGCGTTGTTCATCGGATTCGGGCCGTTGTTCATTCTTTGCCTTCTGTTCGACCAGACCAAGCAGTTGTTCCAGCGATGGTTGTTCTATGGCATCGGAACCATGTTGGCGGTGCTGGCGGCAATGGTGTCGATCGCACTGGAGATGGTGATTCGCGTGTCCGCCTCGTTCTGGGTGACAGCGCTGGTGAACAAGTTTCCGCTGATGGGCGCGTCCAGCGACGGCATGACCAGTCAGGCGATGCAGCAGGGCGGCATGGGATTGATCCTGACGACCCTGATTCTGACTGCGCCCCCAATGGCGGCCATGTTCTTCCAGGGCACCTTGGGTAGCTTCATGGCATATTCGCAGATAGGTGGCAGTGCTGGGGCTGTGTCGCCTGGTCCGAATGGCCAACCGGCAGGGAGCTATTACGCTCCTCCGAAGCCATCTAACAGTACTGACGCTCCGACGGCGGGTCAGGATGCGGCTGCCGGGACAGCTCGCATGACCTTGCCACAGAACTCAGCGCCAACGATTCACGACACGGGCCTTCGCGGGGTGAATCGTTAACTTGATGCGTCGCCGGGAAGTTGGCGCAAATTCTTGATCTGCTGTCGAGTGGTTTCTTATGAGAATGAATAATTTTCTATTGCTGATTCTCCTGTTCCTTGCCCCACTAGTTGCATATGGGGAGGGGCGCTGCCCGCCAGGTCAGTATCCGATTGGCGGGCAGGGTGCGGGTGGCTGTGCCCCGATTCCAGCCTCTCAGGGTGAGGGGAGTTCCGGGCCGCGTGCGATAGGTAAGTGGATCAAGACCTGGGGAGCCATATCCCGATCTGTTGTGACCGGTGATGTGGGAGCTTCGGTTGGAAAGAGATCAAAGGCCGAGGCCGTCGCTGAGGCTCAGTCCCGCTGTGCGACATATGGTGCGAAAGATTGCTCTGTAGGGATAACGTATAAAAACCAGTGCGTCGCTTATGCGGATCCGGCTCCGGGCTCTAAAGGATTGATTTCAATGGCCGGTGGTCCAACGAGAGAGGCCGCTTCCACTGAGGTTCTGAAGTACTGTGCTGCTCACGGCGGTGGGCAGTGCACGATCAAGTACACGGATTGCAGTGAGCCAATCTTCCAAGAGTTCTGATTGCTCTATGGAGCTGGGTTGACACATCCGACGTCCAACACCTATCGCACTTTGGTAGAGGGATCAGAGTGGCTGGGGCCATCATGAAATGAACTCTCGAAGCTGAATTCGGGAGTTCGGTCCCATGCCCGAAGAAGTGGGCTGCGTGCGCGTCAAAAATGCTGACGCATCTGGCCCTCAATCGCAGGCGCTTTCCCGTCGATGAGGACTTTGGCGAAGAGCATTGCGGATGACGCTGCGCGGCGCAGAAGGGGGGGCGTGGGCTTGATCCTGACGAACACTATTCTGACTATCCCCAATGGCGGCCATGTTCTTCCAGGGTACCTTGGGTAGCTTCATGGCACATTCGCAGATAGGTGGCAGCCCGGTTGCGCAGGCGCCGGGTAGCTACTATTCGCCGGCCCAGACAAAGGATCATTCCAGTGCTTCATCGGTCAGTTCCTGCCACGGCGCGACTTCTGGTTACGGTATTGGGCGATCAGGTGAGATCAAGCAAGATACTGGAAAATATGGGCAGGCTGGTGCCTAGCGTGAAATGACAGTGTCGATTGATAGAGGTGTAAGTATGAAGTGCATTGTCGTGCTTTTGCTGCTCGTTATTTCTAATGTGGCGTTGGCAGAAGGGCGGTGCCCCCCAGGTCAGTACCCGGTGGGAGGGCAGGGCGTAGGAGGTTGTGCGCCAATTCCGGGCGGTCAAATTGGTGGTGAGAGCAATGGCCCCACGCCAACTGGCAAGTGGGAAACCCGGTGGGGTGCTTTGGCGCAAGATGCAGACCATCAAGTAGGCCAGAATTTGGCGATTGGTGTGGCAGAGGTCAAAAAATCAAAGAGAGAAGCCAGGTCTCTCGCGCTCTCTGAATGTCAGCGCATGGGGGGGCAGAAGTGTAAAGTTATTCTTGAGTACCACAATCAATGCGCCGCGCTAGCCGGCCCGGTGATTGGCTCAATACCCCTGGCCGATGTGACAACCGTGGCGTATCGATCACCTAATGAAGAGGATGCGAAGGCGGAATCAGTGCGCCGTTGTGAATCCGAGGGCAAGGGGCGCAGTTGTACCGTTATCTACTCTGCGTGCAGCATGTCTGAGTTTAAGCCTTTCCGCTGATGGAATCCTCGCGTTGGGTGAGCTTTGTTGCACGCCGAGGTTCTTCTTATTTGTTTTAGAGGTGGCCTGCTGAGAAGCGGGCTATTTCTATTTCTCACTTCCGCCTAAGACATCGACTTTGCCTTTGGGGTTGGAATCGCTGGCCATAGGTATGGTGATTCGCGTGTCTGCGTCGTTCGGGGTGACCCCGCTGGTGAACAAGTTCCCGCTGATGGGCGCGTCCAGCGACGGCATGACCAGTCAGGCGATGCAGTAGGGCGGCATGGGATTGATCCTGACGACCCTGATTCTGACTGTGCCCCCAATGGCGGCCATGTTCTTCCAGGGCACCTTGGGTAGCTTCATGGCATATTCGCAGATAGGTGGCAGCCCTGTTGCGCAGGCGCCGGGCCCGAGTGGGCAGTCGCCGGGTAGCTACTACTCGCCGGATAAGCCGGAGAAGGGGCGTACTGCAGACGCCGGTGACTACAGTAATCAGTCAACAAGCTGCATGACATTGCCGCAGTCGGATGCAACAAGGATTGCGGAAACTGGCCAGCGAGCTGCTCATCCTGGTAGACAGTGATTTCAGGCGTATTGGAGAGTTAACGTGAAGCGCATTGTGATCTCCCTCTTTTGGATTTGCTCTGCATTGTTCTTGCTTGTGACAGCAGATGTCCAAGCGGAGGGGCGCTGCCCGCCCGGACAGTATCCGATTGGCGGACAGGGGGTTGGTGGATGTGCGCCAATACCGGGCTCCAATGGAGGCGCTGCGGGGTCCAGTGGTCCGGTCGCGACAGGCCGCTGGATCAAAACCTGGGGAGCTATTGCAACCGCAGTAAGCACGGGCGATATGGGGGCATCAGTCGGAAGGCGTTCAAAGCAGGAAGCTGTGTCCGAGGCGCTTTCCCGTTGCGCGACCCATGGCGCTAGAGATTGCAAAGTCGGAACTACCTATAAGAACCAGTGCGTTGCATATGCTGATCCCGAGAGGGGGAGTAAGGGGCGCGTCTCCTATTCGGTTGCAGGCTCCAAGGAGGAGGCTACAAATCGAGTTTTGTCCCATTGCGCGGACATCGGTGGTGGGCAGTGCAAAGTTCTATATACAGATTGTTCTGAGCCGATCTTTGAGTCGTTCTAGTCTCATGGTTGCCGTGACATCCCGCCGAGATCGAGTGGCGCGACGGTCCTAGTGGGCAAATGTTCTTTTACTGCGCTGTGGAGAAGTGTTGCAAGGCTATCGAATCGTTACAGGCTGCAGCCGCGACTCGATGATGGTCCTGGTAACCAACATGGCGCGGGCAGCGTTGATTGTGGCCGTTGCCACCAGCATGGGCATGTTCGGGCGCGATAAGCAGCGCACGCTTTCCGCGCAACCTCAGGCCGGCGGGGCTGCGGGAGGCGATGCATCCCCGGCGCCATCCACCGCGGATCTGTTTTTCGGATAAGCCACCATTCACGTTAACTGCGCTTTTTCTGTGATCAAGTGCGCTTTTCATCCCAAGCTCCCTTCGACGAGCCCCGCCTCCTCGAAGTAAGCTGCGTGCGCGTCAAAATCCCGACGCATCGGTGCCATCGAACGCAGGAGCTTTTCCGTCCATGAGGACTCTGACGACCCACGATGCGGATGTTGATTGCGACCATCGCAGACGCCGCAGGGCCGGGGCTATCATCCGCCATGGTGGAAACCGGAGCCTGCAGCGCAGCGCATGGTTTCCCGGTCGTCGCGCGGGTACTGGAAAGTCAGGATTGAAGGAGTCGCAGGGGATGCCGAAGGGGAGTGGCGTACACATGGACAATGCCTTGGCGTTCGTTCCGTCCGGCGCGAACCTGCTGGAAGCCGTACGCGGCGATCTCACCGGCAACGGGATCGACGACCAGTTGCTGGTAATCGATCAACCGGCGCCCGACGGCTTGGTGCCTGGCGAGCACGGTCCCAACCGGGTGCTGTTGCTGCTGCTGGGCGACGCCGCGGGCCGATGGCAGCTGGCCGCGCGTAACGACAAGCTGGTGCCGTGCTCCACCCGTGGCGGCATCGCCGGCGATCCCTTCGCGTACGTGACGATCGAGGATGGCGCGTTCAGCGTGATCACCAACGGCGGGAGCCGCGAGCGCTGGAGCAGTGTCTACACCTTCCGCTATGCACCCGCCGAGCAGGCCTGCTGGGTACATGGGGTGCAGCGCAGGGTGGTCGACACTGAGACCGAGGCCAGTCATACACGCGATTTCTCGGCGGCCGAACTTGGTCGGGTGCGGTTCGAGGATTTCGATCCGTCCGTTGTCGCCGACGTGAGCTTGCCCTGAGTGCCATGCCTGTGAGGAGGCGGGAGTACCCAACGATGATCGAGCAGGAGTTTCACCGTGTCGCAGGATAGAGAGTCGCAGTTGCTGCGGCAGGCCACGGAGGCCGGCATCACCTCGTCCCGGGAACTGGCCAACTTCATGGCGCAGGCCGGGCACGAGTCCCGTGGCCTGAGCCGGCTCAATGAAAGTTTCAACTTCACCCGGGGTATCTCGCAGATCCCGGTGGAAGCGGCGTGGCGCAATGGTAATGGTGCGCTTGAGAGCGCCCGCCAGGAGGCGCTGCGGGGGCGGCCGGAGAATCTGGCCGAACTGATGTATGGCGGGCGCATGGGCAATGACGCGCCCGGTGATGCACTGAAGTATCACGGCCGTGGCTATCTGCCGCTGGTCGGCAAGGAAAATTACGAGCGTGCCGGCAAGGCGCTGGATCTGGATCTGGTGAATCAACCGGAACTGGCCGCGCAGCCTGAGCATGCGGGCCGTATTGCGGTGTGGCAGTGGCAAACGCGCGTGCCGGAGGCGGCGCGCGAGGATGTGCGCGAAGCGACGCGCGCGATCAATGGTGGCCTGAACGGCATCGAGGCCCGCCAGCAGCGATTCGATGCGTGGCAGCAGAAGCTGACGCCTGATGTGATGGCGCGGCTGGAGCGGGGCGAAGTAGGGGCGCCGGCGCAGCAGGCCACCCTGCGCGACATGTCGCAGCCGGGCGAGCCGGGACACGCCCTGTTCCAGGGGGCACGCCAGCACCTGCAGCAGATGGGGGTGCAGAGCGGACTGCGCAGTGAACAGGAACTGGACAACGCCGCCGGCGCGCTGGCGTTGAGCGCGCAGAAGGCCGGCCTGTCGCGTATCGATCATCTGCTGGCGGGCAACGACGGGCGCACGCTGTTTGCGGTGCAGGGCACGCTGGGAGATCCGGCGATGCTGCGTGCGTCCGTTGACCGGGAGCAGGCCGCCCAGCAGCCGCTGGCGCAGAGCAGCCAGCAGTTGGCTGCCAGTGTCGCCCAGCAGGACCCGGCGGCCGCGCTCGCCCGCGAGCAGGAGCAGCGTTCTCGATCCCTGTAACACCTGATGCCGGCGGGCAGGGGATCCGCCGGTGCTTTACGTACGACGCGTGGCGCCCTGTGGCGCCGACATGGAAACCCACTCGGAAGGACACCACATGCGAATCGTTCCCTCGAATGCCCGGCACGTCGCTGCCCGCTGCGATGCATCCGCGCGCCGCCTGCCGCCGCTCTGGCTGCTGTCACTTGGACTTGCCGCAGCGTCGGCACAGGCTCATGCTCAGGAGACAGCGGCGCCCGTCGTGGAGGCGCCCATCGCCGCCGAGGCGATCGTTGACGCGCCTGCAGGGATGGCACCTGTTGCAGCGCCCATGGCCACCGAAACCGTTGTCGCGGTGCCGGCTCCCGATGTACCGGCTGCCGTGACACCTCCTGCGACACCAGTGGTGGACGCGCAGCCGGCGCCGGCTGCAGACCCGACGTCTGTGCCCGTTGCACCCGCAGCGGCGGCGCCTGTCGCTGCACCGCCTGCTGTCGTCGAGCCAGCCGTCCCGGCGGTAGCTCCCGCGCCACCCGCCTTGGTCATCGCGCCGTTGCCGCCCGAGCAGGCGACCGAGCGTGCGCTTGGTGCCCGCTGCCCGGTGGATCTGGCTGGGCGGCTGGCGGCCCAGGGCGAGCTGCTGATCGGCGCCTGCCAAGGCACGATGCCGGCGCATCTGGCCGCGCTGCTGGTCGCGCTGCCCCAGCAGGACATCCACCTGCCGCGCAGCTGGCGCGAGCGTGAGGTGCAACAGAAGGTTTGGTTCAAGGCGGTGCCGGGCTACGGCCAGCGCCCGGACTTCATCGCGCGGATGGGCGACATCTGGGTGCGCTCGCTGGAAGGACGCGACGCCGACAGCACGTTCTACCTGGTGTCGGCACCGTTCACCTGCAGCGACCGGGTCGCCAATCGCGATGAGTACGGCGCGGAGCCGGTACGTGTGCCAGCGGGTGACTGCCGCGAGGCCTATGTGGCCCAGCGTGTGTACCAGGTTCGCGGGGACGCCGCGCCGAGGGATGTGACCGCCGATGCCATGCCGGCCATGCCCCAACTGACGGAGGCCGATCGTGCACGGCAGCTGTCGCGCGAGGGCCGGATCAGCCTGGACCACAGCAAGTTGCAGTATGGCCCGGCCATGCGCTGGTTCGTGCAGTACCCGGAGACGGCGCAGAAGGGCGGTCCGCGTGCCTACAGTGACTGGAACCGCGAGCACCTGGCCTTCGTGGTCTGGACTGGGGATCGCTTCGAGCTGCGCGAGAAGGTCGCGCGGGCGCAGTGGCCCTGTGATCCGGTAGCACCGGGCGATCGCGCCTGTGGTGGCTTCCCGGATTCCGGGCCGGATCTGTTCGTGATCGCCGGTGCGTCCGCGCCGGTCGCGGCCTCCAGCCCCTGAGGCAGAGGGCCGAAGTGACGCGGGAGCTGGATTGACCGGCTCCCGCGCTGTTCATCAGGCCTGCATGCTGCGGGACTGGTTCTGCTGTTGTTCCAGTTGTTGATCGCGGTCCTGTGCCAGGCGCTGTCCCGCAGCTTGCTGATCAATGCGCTGGCTGCTCTGCTCCAGCGGGGTGTTCATCGCCACGGCCGTGTCCACCGACACGCGCAGATGCGCCGGGTCGCCGCCCTGGCCCTGCACCGCGAAGCTGCGCGAGGCGTCGGCATTCATCACCACCTCGTCGATGCGCTTGCCGCCTGCAGCGTGCATCTCCGCCGCCAGGCTACCGGCCAACTGCGTACTCATCACATCCGGCACGCGGCCGACGCGAACGTCCTGCGCATGCACGCCACGGATCGCGTCGTTGAACAGCGGGTTGCCCAGGTGATTGGCATCGTCCATGCGCAGCATGCTGGTGTGATGGCCGTTCTTCTCTGCTTCGCGGCGTGCTGGTTCACCGGGCTGCAGCGGGCCGCGGATGTGGTCGTACAGATCGATGGCGCCGCCAGGGATGCCGCGTGCCGCGCGGGTGACGCCACGACGCAGTGATTCCACGTCGTCGCGGTACTCCTCGATCATCTTGGCGTTGTCTTTCGCCAGCTTCTGCGTTTCCGGGTGCTTCAGCACCGAGCCTTCGTTGAGGAAGTTGCCCAGCTTGTGTGCGCCGAATGAACTGGTGGCCGCGATGATCGGACGGTCTGGAATCAGATCACGCAGGGCGTGATTGCTGAAGCCGTTCGCTGCCAGCGTCTTGATCTCGTCGGGCTTGGCGTAGATGCGGACCTGGCCAAAGTGCGGCGAGGCAGCGCTGACCGGATCGGAGGCCATGACGTGGTTGATCATGGTGTTGCCGCCTTCCGGAATGCGGTAGCTGAGGCTGACCGCGCCGTAGGCATTGAAGGTCTCGCCCTTGACGTTGAAGTGGTGCGAGGTGATCTGGGCCAGGGCACCGCCGAGGGAGTGGCCTGTGACGGTGACCTGGGGCGCGGGCACACCGTTCAAGCGGGATTGAAGCGCGGCGCCTTCGAGCGTCCTCTGTGTCAAAGCAATCGCGTCAGGCGCCTGCACGTTGGTGCGCGCAACCACCATGCCGCCGTCGGTCAGAATCGCATCGCGAGCGATCTGCTCGGTGCCACGATGCGCAATGACGATCTCTTTGGTGTCTACGCGCTGATAGACGGTGCCCTGATAGCCGTTGAGACGATTGTTGACATGCTCAAGTATCTTGTACTCATGGCCGTTTAACGTGACTTTTTCTTCTTGGCCGGGTTCACGTCGGCCGACGGCCCGATCCTTGTAGGCGTCATTGGATAACGCGGCGTAGTCCTGAGAGGTGATGGTCACGGCGCCACCTCACTTGCGGAGAGGGTGATCGTAAACAGCTTGTCCTGCAGATCAGGGGCGTAGTTGCTGCGATCGGGCTCGCCACTGGCTGGGAAGTTGGGAACGCGATCTGCCTTCGGATAGACCAGATCCGGATAGTAGAGCGTATGGGCGCCACCTTCGGTCAGCGGCTTGGCGTCGACGAAAGTGAGGAAGCGGGTCTCTTCTTCGGCACCCGTCGCCTTCAGCATTGCCCCGGCACCGGTGAACTCCCACTTGCAGACGCCACGACCGTAGTAGTCCTCATCCAGCATGCGGTCCACATACAGCATGCCACGGTACTCGCCCTCAGCGACCTTGCGCAGCTCCACCGGTTCCTGGCTGGTGATACGTGCAGCTGTGCCGGTGGCCGGCTCGATGTGGCCGCACTGGTCTTCGTTGGTGACGTCGTACTGCGCTACGCCCTTGACCAGTGCGAAATCGCCGGGTGCATCCTTCAGGCGCAGTACCAGTTCATAGGCCTTGCGCGGGCTGGGGTTGAGCTTGGCGAGGCCGCGCCCACCCTGGGCGACATCGGCTTCAGCAGCGGCACGTTCCTGGTTCATGGCGGTCTCCGGGTTGCAGGCGGTCAACAGAAGCAGAGCAAGGCACGGAATCATCTTGTGGCGCAATGTCGGCCTCCTTGGGGGTAGGGGTTGTGGAACTGGCGGCTCATGGCATGAGCTTCTGCACAGTGGTGGTGGTTGAGAACAACGCATTGCGCAGATCGGCGCGATAGCTGGAAGGATCTTCCTCGCCGCTCGCTCCGTATCCGGTGATCTCTTCGATTCGGGGGTAGTCGGCGCGTGGGTAGTGCCGCGTCACCCGGCTCCCCGCGTCCATGCGCTCCTTGTCGATGAACGTCAGGAATCGCGTATCCGCCTCGCCGGTCGTAGCGCGCAACATCGCACCGACTCCCGTCAGCGCCCAATGGCAGACACCACGCCCGTAGTAAACCTCGTCCTGCATGCGGTCGAGGTAGAACGTGCCGCGGTATTCGTTCTCGCCCACCTGGCGCAGTGCGATAGGTTCCTGACTGGTGATGCGGCCCGCAGTGCCCGTTGCAGGTACGATCCGCCCACATGCTGCATAGTTGCGTGCGTCGTACTGGGCAACGCCCTCGACCACCGCGAAGGGACCGGGGGCATCCTTCAGTGTCAGCACCAGCTCGTAGCCTTGCTGCGGTGATGGGTTGAGTTTGGCCAGGCCGCGCCCACCAGCGGCGACGTCGCGCTCGGCATCAGCATAGGGCGAGCATGCGGCCAGTGGGATAAGGGCGAGCAACGCCAGCAGCGGCTGCCTTTTCCTTTCAGGGAGCGCTACTCCCATGGCCTGATCCTGCATCGTGCGTCCATGTCCATATATCCTTCCTGGGTGACAGGTTTCTCGATTATGGAGCGTGTCAGGAACGCTGCGCCACCGCCGCGACGGCTTTTTGACGCGCCCGATGCGGTGTATTCCGCCGAATCGATTGCAGCACAGGGGATTCGGGCGTCGCGTTGGCCTTGCTGGCAGGGGCTGCTCGCGGTTGAATCTGCGACCTAAATCAATAATTCACGCATTCATCACATTATCAAAGGCGTTCTCTTGAACTGCATGATCCGCACCGAAACCACGGCCGACCACGCCGCCATCCATGCACTCACCGAGGCCGCCTTCCGCGAAGCCCCGCACAGCAGCCACACCGAGCAGTTCATCGTCGACGCCCTGCGCACCCGCGGGGAGTTGAGCATTTCGCTGGTCGCCGAAACTCAGGGCCAGGTGGTCGGTCACATTGCCCTGTCGCCGGTGACGGTCAGCGATGGCAGCACGGGCTGGTTTGGTCTGGGCCCGATCTCGGTATTGCCCGCGTGGCAGGGGCAGGGCATCGGTGCGGCCCTGATGCGCGCCGCACTTGAAGTACTGCGTCAGCAGGGTGCGCATGGCTGTGTATTGCTGGGCGAGCCGGCCTATTACGGGCGCTTCGGCTTCCGTGCCGAGCCGGGCCTGGTGTTGCCGGGCGTGCCGGCGGAGTACTTCCAGGCGCTTTGCCTGCAGCCTCCGCTGGCTCAGGGCGAGGTGCAGTACTCACCGGCCTTCGAGGCGACAGCCTGAGCCACGGCGGGCGTGCGCCCGCTCAGGGCGCGCGCCAGACGGTCGGTTCGGGTTGCGGTTTCGGAATGCGGTAGCCGCCGATATGCTCGAGAAGTTCATTGGTACGACGCTGCTCGACCAGTACCTCACGCAGCAGGTTGCGCACGGCGAAGATGGCGAACGGCACCAGGATCCAGACCAGGCTGATGCCCAGCGCAAACAGGGTCAACAGGGCTTTTGCACCATCCATGTACGGCATTCCTTGATCGAAAGCAGCCACGCTAACACGCAGCTGCTGCCAACGGATGTCAGGCCTTATGCCGAAGGTGGATCAGCGGATACGGGCGGCCCTGCGAATCCAGTGACGAACGACCGGTTTCGACGAAGCCCATGCGCAGGTAGAAGCCGACCGCCTGCTCATTCTGCTGATTGACGTCTGTGCTCAGCTGTGGATGCTGGGCCAGTGCGTGCTGCAGCAGCTGCCGACCGATACCGGTGCCGCGCACGTCCGGATCGATGAACAGTGCTTCCATGTGGGTGCCGTCGATCAGCATGAAGCCCAGCGGCCGATCCTGTGCATCGACAGCAACGGTCATCGGCGCCTGCGGCAGGAAACCGGCGACTTCGGCATCGATCGCCAGGCGATCTTCAGTGCTGAGGAAGTCGTGGGTGGCGTCGACGGCGCGGCGCCAGAGATCGACAAGGGCGGCGCCGTCGTCAGCGCGAGAGGGACGGAGGGTGGTCATATGTTCACCAAGGTGCTTGCAGGAATGCGAAGTATGAAGCTTTCCGGCCGTGCCTGCAGGTGCGGGTTCATCCGGCGTTGCGATGGCGGATGAAGGGACTGTACGCAGTCGCTTCCGCGCGCAGCAACACGCCATCCTCGAAGTCCTCACTGCTGTTGAAGGGCACGGTCGGCCACTGCCGCCATCGCGACAGTCGCTCGCGGTAGGAAAGGGTGGCTGCAACCAATGCTTCGTCGTGGGCCTGCACGCGTTCCGCTGCAAGCCCTGAGCGCACGCCGTGCACCATATGCGGCTCCATCACCTCGAAGCCGACGTAGCGCAGGCTGTACATCAACGGCCACAGCAACAGCCGGGTATCGCCTTCGCGGCCATCGACCGCGCACGCCCGCGCCGAAGAGCCGGTGGTGACGCTCAGCAACGCACGCTTGCCCTGCATCACGCCGCGCTCGTGGCGTTGCCGGCTGTTGTACATCGGCCCGTAGACCAGCACGCGGTCCAGCCAGCCCTTGAGGATGGCCGGCGCCGCAAACCACCACAGTGGGAACTGCAGGATCACCAGGTCCGCGGCCTGCAGCAGCTGCAGGTGATGCCGCACATCGGCGGGCAACTGGTCGTGTTCGGCGCTGTAGCGCTGTTCGCGCTGGGCATCGAAGCGCTCGGGCTGCAGGCGCCGTGGATGGTGCCAGGCCGCTTCCAGCGGATCGAAGCCTTCTGCATACAGGTCGACCATGTCCACCTGCAGATGGTCGTGCCGCAGCTGCTCGGCCGCCTGCATGGCCAGGTGGGCATTGAAGGAACGGGGTTCGGGGTGGGCCAGCAGGATCAGGGCGCGCATGGGGCGAGGTGTTCGTGGAGTGTGCGACCATCCTCGCGATGCCGGCATGCCCCGGCAATTACGCACTTTGAGGTAACCATGGCCTTTCCCGGTGATGTCTATGCCGCCGACTGCTCGGCGCGCGATGCGCTGGCACTGATCTCCGGCAAGTGGGTGATGCTGCTGCTGCCGGCATTGGCCGAGGGCCCGCAACGCAATGGTGCGCTGCTGCGGAAGATCGAAGGCATCTCGCAGAAGGTGCTGACCCAGACCCTGCGACAGCTGGAGCGCAACGGCCTGATCGAGCGCTGCGATCTGGGCGGCAAGCCACTGCACGTGGAGTACCGGTTGACCGAGGTTGCGCGCAGTCTGGTAGACACCCTGACCGCGTTGGACCGTTGGGCCGAGCACAATTTCCCGGCCTTGGACGCTGCCCGCGAGCGCTTCGACGCGCGCTAGCGGCGCCTGCACGGCTGCGGGCGTACAATGCGGCCCCGGCGGCCATCCTGGCCCTGCAGACACGCGAGAACCGCCATGATCGACGCCCTGGGTGTGCCGGTGCACGACACCGACGAACACTGGATGCGCCACGCGCTGGCGCTGGCCGAGCGCGCACAACGCGAGTTCGACGAGATCCCGGTGGGTGCAGTGCTGGTCGGTGCCGACGGCCAACTGCTGGGCGAGGGCTGGAACCTCAACATCGCCTCGCATGACCCCAGCGCACACGCCGAGATCGTGGCCATGCGGGCGGGCGGAAAATTGCTGGCGAACCATCGCCTGCTTGGCAGCACGCTGTATGTGACCCTGGAGCCGTGTGCGATGTGCGCAATGGCGATCGTGCACGCGCGCGTTGCACGGTTGGTCTACGGTGCGAGCGACCCCAAGACCGGTGCCTGCGGCAGCGTGTTCGACCTCATTGGCGATGCCCGCCACAACCACCGGGTGGAGATCCACGGTGGGGTACTGGCCAAGGAAGCCAGCATGCGCCTGACCAACTACTTCCGCGCCAAGCGTGGCAAGCCGCCGCTGTTGCTGGAAGACCACGCCAGCGAGGGCTGAGGGGCGAACGGGTATGATGGGCGCCTCTTTCCATCACCGGTAGGCCGCGCGCCTGCCCAGCAACGAGGCGACACATGGCGGACAACGGCGCGGCCAACGAACGACTGATCTGGATCGACCTGGAAATGACCGGGTTGGATACCGACAACGATTCGATCATCGAGATCGCCACCGTAGTCACTGACGCCCAGCTCAACGTGCTGGCCGAAGGTCCGGAATTCGCCATCCACCATCCGCTGGAAACGCTGGAAGCGATGGACGAGTGGAACCGCAACCAGCACCGCCGTTCGGGCCTGTGGCAGCGCGTGGTGGACAGCACGGTGACCCTTGCCCAGGCTGAGGCGCAGACGGTGAATTTCCTGGCGCAGTGGATCCCGGCCGGCCTGTCGCCGATGTGCGGCAACTCCATCTGCCAGGACCGCCGCTTCCTGCACCGCCAGATGCCGCGCCTGGAGAAGTACTTCCACTACCGCAACCTGGACGTGTCCACGGTGAAGGAGCTGGCCAAGCGCTGGGCGCCGACCGTGGCCGCTGGCGTTGGCAAGAACAGCAACCACACCGCGCTGAGCGATGTGCATGACTCCATCGCCGAGCTGCGTCACTACCGCCAATTCATGGGCGCGCTGTCGGGGCTGCCGGTTGCCTGAACAACGACGCCGGGCATGGCCCGGCGCTACCGGGTGACACGCGAACTGGTAGTGCCGGCCGCTGGCCGGCAAGGCGCCGGGGGCGGTTCCCTTTCCAGCGGAAAGGGCCCTGATCCCCGCGACGAACCGTTCAACTATCCGGCGCTAAGATCAGCGCCATGAACGAGCCCATCCTGCTTCCCCGCGACATTGCCCATGACGCCCGCGACTGGTCTGACCTGCAGCGGGCGGTGGCCCTGCTGGAAGCGCCGACCCTGACCGCGCGCATGGCCAATCTGGTCGGCACGCCGCTGGAGTTCGCGGTGAAGGCGCTGCCCAGCTCGGTCTCCAACCGCATCCACGGCGCGGTGCAGGCGGCGCTGACCAAGTCGGCGCAGGCGGCGCTGTGGAGCATGGACAACACCCCCGGCAAGGGGGCGTCCACCCGCTGGCACAAGCTGGCCGCAGCGACCTCCGGTGCGGTGGGCGGCGCCTTTGGCTTTGCCGCGCTGTTCATCGAGCTGCCGGTGTCGACCACCATCATGATGCGCGCGGTGGCCGACGTGGCCCGCAGCGAGGGCTTCGACCTGT
Source organism: Stenotrophomonas sp. GD04054 (assembly GCF_029836955.1). Taxonomy (NCBI): domain Bacteria; kingdom Pseudomonadati; phylum Pseudomonadota; class Gammaproteobacteria; order Lysobacterales; family Lysobacteraceae; genus Stenotrophomonas; species Stenotrophomonas sp. GD04054. The sequence continues at coordinate 74,418 of NZ_JAOECR010000014.1, forward strand.
CCGAGTTCAGCACCCGCCAGGCCTGCCTGGAGGTGTTCGCGCTGGGTGGCAACTCGCCGCGCGATGACGCCAGCGAAACTGGTTATTACCTGGCCCGGGGCTTCACCACCGATGTGATGCGCCATCTGTCGGCCGAGCTGGCCGGGCGCGTGGTGACCGGCCGCGACCTGACCCTGGGCGTAGCGCCGAAGGAAGCCGGCAAGCTGCTGGCGAAGATGGTGGAGAAGGTGGCCGCGCGCTTCGGCGTGGTGGTCACCGAGAAATTCGCCGCACAGGCGGTGCCGATCGTGGGTGCCGCTGCCGGTGCGACGCTCAATACGATGTTCACCGATTACTACCAGGACATGGCGCGCGGCCACTTCATCGTGCGCCGGTTGGAGCGCAAGTACGGCGAAGACGTGGTGCGCACGTGCTATGACCGCGTGGCGCATGGCACGATCAGGATGGAACCCCGCCTGGAGTAGATCCACGCCATGCATGAATGAGCCTTCATGCCAGGCCATCCTTGCCTGCCGGGCACAACTGTTTTGCCACAACACGCCTGTTGCCTTTCGCAGGCGGTCCCCATTCTTGCTGGCACTCCCCCCGCAAGAGATGTCCGCCATGTTGTTCACCTCCCACTGCTTGGGCGCCTTGACCCTGCCCAACCGAATCGTCATGCCGCCGATGACCCGCTCGCGCGCTGCCGACGGCAACGTTGCCACCGCGGAAATGGCCGCCTACTACGCGCAGCGGGCCAGCGCGGGCCTGATCGTCAGCGAAGGTACCCAGATCAGCCCGCAGGGCCAGGGCTATGCCTGGACCCCGGGCATCCACAGCCCGGAGCAGGTGCAGGGTTGGCGCCAGGTGACCGACGCCGTGCACGCTGCTGGTGGCCGCATCTACGCCCAGCTGTGGCACGTGGGTCGGGTCTCGCACGTCGCGCTGCAGCCCGGTGGTGCCGCGCCGGTGTCGTCGTCGGCGCTGCTGGCCGAGGGCGTGAAGGTGTTTGTCGACCCCACCGGCGCGGGCCCGGAAGCGGGCGTGGGCGAGATGATCCAGCACTCGATGCCGCGCGCGCTGGCCGAGGCCGAGATTCCAGGCATCATCGCCGACTACGCGCAGGCCACCCGTAATGCGCTGGCCGCCGGCTTCGATGGTGTCGAGCTTCACGGTGCAAATGGTTATCTGATCAACCAGTTCATCGACTCGCAGGCCAACCAGCGCAGCGACGGCTATGGCGGCTCGCTGCAGAACCGGCTGCGTTTCCTGCGCGAGGTCGTGCAGGCGGTGACTGCAGAAGCCGGTGGTGAGCGCGTTGGCGTGCGCCTGGCGCCGCTGACGACGTTGCAGGGCGCGGTGGACGATACGCCGCAGGCCACCTACCTGGCGGCGGCACACCTGCTGGGCGAGCTGGGCGTGGGCTGCCTGCACATCGCCGAGGCCGACTGGGATGACGCACCGCTGATGCCAGTGGCGTTCAAGCAGGCGCTGCGCATGGTCTACCCGGGCACCCTGATCTACGCCGGCAAGTACACCGCCGAGCGCGCCGAGCAGGCACTGGCTGAAGGCTGGGCGGACCTGATCGGCTTCGGTCGCCCGTTCATTGCCAATCCCGACCTGCCCGAGCGCCTGCGTCTGGGGGCGGAGCTGAACCCGCCGGATCGCGCAACGTTCTTCGGCGGTGGTGCGGTCGGGTTCACCGATTACGCGACGCTGGAAGAAAGCGTCGCCGCCTGATCCCGGAGGCTGCCGGCCAGCGGCCGGCACTACCGGTGCATGGGCCAGCGGTCGGCATTACCGGCGTATGGACATGGGGTGGGTGCCGACCGTTGGTCGGCACTCCCGATCAGGGCTTGTCGCGCACCAGCGCGTCGGCCTCGACCACGCCGCCATCCTTGCCATGCAGGTACAGGTGCATGTCCTGCTGCGGGTACGGGATGTTGATGCCGGCCTTGTCGAAGCCCAGCTTGAGCTGTTCCAGCAGCGTGACCTTGGTGCCGAACCAGTCGGCCGACTTCACGTAGCAGCGGATGCCAAGATTGATCGCGTGCGCGCCCAGTTCGTACACCACTACGTCCGGTGCCGGTGTCTGCAACACGCGCGGGTCGGCCTTCATCAGCGCCAGCGCGGTGTCGCGCGCCAGCTGGATGTTGTCTTCATAGCCGATGCCCACCACCAGTTCGACGCGGCGGGTCGGCTCGGCGGTGAGGTTGATGATCGGCGCAGCGGTGATCAGCGTGTTCGGAATGGTGGTGTGCTGATTGTCGGCACCGGTGATGACGGTCTGGAAGATGCGCACTTCGCGCACCGTGCCGGTCTGTCCGGCCACCGTCACTACATCACCGACGCGGAACGGCCGCAGCGTCACCAGCATCACGCCCGAGGCGATGTTGGACAGCGAATCCTTCAGTGCCAGGCCAACCGCGAGGCCGGCGGTGCCGAGCACAGCCAGCAGCGGGGTGATCTGCACGCCCAACGTGCCGATCGCCAGTACCACCACGATCACCAGCGACGCGGCGTACACCACGTTGCGCAGGAAGTTGCCCAGCATCGGGTCCACGCCCATGCGCGCGGTGGCGCGTGGCATCGCGTTGGACAGGCGTCGCGCCACCCACATGCCGACCAGCAGCACCACGATCGCGGCCAGCAATGGCACGCCGTAGGTCTCCAGCAGGCGTTCCCAATCGAGCGAGTGGAACCAGGGTGTTGCGGTGGGGGCGGGTGGGGCAGTGGCGAGCATGCGGGCTCCTTTGCAGCGGGGGAGGTGGCGCGCGCAGACGCCAGAAACAACAAGCCCCGCAGAGGCGGGGCTTGCATGCAGCTGAAGTATGGGCCGGCGCCGATGAAAGCGACGTCAGCCCTCAGCAATCACGGTCTCAGCCGTTGGCCTTCAGCTTGGCCAGGCGCAGCCAGGTATCGACCACGGTGTCCGGGTTCAGCGACACTGACTCGATGCCTTCCTGCATCAGCCATTCGGCCAGATCCGGGTGATCGGACGGGCCCTGGCCGCAGATGCCGACGTACTTGCCCTTGGCACGTGCCGACTTGATCGCCATCGACAGCAGCTTCTTCACTGCCGGGTTACGTTCGTCGAACAGGTGCGCGACGATCGACGAATCGCGGTCCAGGCCCAGGCTGAGCTGGGTCAGGTCGTTGGAGCCGATCGAGAAGCCGTCGAAGATCTCCAGGAACTCATCGGCGAGCAGTGCGTTGGACGGCACTTCGCACATCATGATGATCTTCAGGCCGTTCTCGCCCTGCTTCAGGCCGTTCTGTTCCAGCACCTCGATGACCTTGCGGCCTTCTTCCAGGGTGCGCACAAACGGAATCATGACCCACAGGTTGTCCAGGCCCATTTCGTTGCGCACGCGCAGCACGGCCTTGCACTCCAGCGCGAAGGCGGCCGAGAAGCTCGGATCGACGTAACGGCTGGCGCCGCGGAAGCCGATCATCGGGTTCTCTTCGTGCGGCTCGTAGTTGCTGCCGCCGATCAGGTTGGCGTACTCGTTGGACTTGAAGTCCGACAGGCGCACGATCACGGCGTTCGGTGCGACCGAGGCGGTGAGGGTGGCGATGCCTTCGGCCAGGCGATCCACGTAGAAGCTGACCGGATCACCGTAACCGGCGATCTTCTCGTCGATCTTCTTCTTGGTTGCCGCATCCTGGCGGTCGTATTCCAGCAGCGCGTTCGGGTGGATGCCGATGTGGCTGGCGATGATCATTTCCAGACGGGCCAGGCCGATGCCGGCGTTCGGCAGCTGGCCGAAGTCGAAGGCACGTTCCGGGTTGGCCACGTTCATCATGATCTTCAGCGGTGCCGGCGGCATGTTGCCCAGATCGGTGGTGGTGCGCTCGAAGCCGAGCTTGCCTTCGTAGATGAAGCCGGTATCGCCTTCAGCGCAGCTGACGGTGACCAGCTGGCCATCTTCGATCACCTTGGTGGCATTGCCCGAACCGACCACGGCCGGCACGCCCAGCTCGCGCGCGATGATCGCGGCATGGCAGGTACGGCCACCACGGTTGGTGACGATGGCCGAAGCGCGCTTCATCACCGGTTCCCAATCGGGGTCGGTCATGTCGGCGATCAGCACGTCGCCCGGCTGCACGCGGTTCATGTCGTCCAGCGTCTTGACCACGCGGGCCACGCCCGAGCCGATCTTGGCGCCGACGGCACGGCCCTCGGCCAGCACGTTGCCGCCCTTTTCGGTCAGCGCGAAGCGCTCGATCTGGGTGGCATGGCTGCGCGACTTCACCGTCTCCGGGCGCGCCTGCACGATGAACAGCTTGCCGCTGACACCGTCCTTGGCCCACTCGATATCCATCGGGCGGCCGTAGTGCTTTTCGATGACCAGCGCCTGCTTGGACAGTTCCTGCACGTCCTCGTCGCTGATCGAGAAGGTGTTGCGCAGTTCTGCCGGGGTGTCCTCGATCCTGACGCGCTCACCCGGAACATCCGAATACACCATGCGGATCGCCTTGCTGCCGAGCGAGCGGCGCAGGATCGCCGGCTTGCCGGCCTGCAGGGTGGGCTTGTAGACGTAGTACTCGTCCGGGTTGACCGCGCCCTGCACGACCATTTCGCCGAGGCCGAAGGACGAGGTGACGAATACCACGTCGCGGAAGCCGGACTCGGTGTCCAGGGTGAACAGCACGCCAGAGGAACCGACGCCCGAACGCACCATCAGCTGCACGCCGGCGGACAGGAACACGTCCTCATGCTTGAAACCGTGGTGCACGCGGTAGGCGATGGCACGGTCGTTGTACAGCGAGGCGAACACTTCCTTGACCTTGTGCACGACGTCGTCGGCACCGGTGACGTTGAGGAAGGTTTCCTGCTGGCCGGCGAAGGAGGCATCCGGCAGATCCTCGGCGGTGGCCGACGAACGCACGGCCACGGCCACGTCGCCGCCGCCATTGTCGGCGCTCAGCTGGGCGTAGGCGGTGCGGATGTCCTGGTCCAGCTGCGGCTGCAGCGGGGCATCGATCACCCAGGTGCGGATTTCCTTGCCCGCTGCGGTCAGCGCGTTGACGTCCTCGACGTCCAGCGTGGCCAGCTTGTCGAAGATGCGCTTGGACAGATCGTTGTGCGCGATGAAGTCCTTGAAGGCTTCAGCGGTGGTGGCATAACCGCCCGGCACCGAAACGCCCAGACCGGCCAGGTTGCCGATCATCTCGCCCAGCGACGAATTCTTGCCGCCTACGCGGGCCAGATCGGCCAGACGCAGTTCGTGCAACCACAGGATGTTCTCGTTCAAGCGCGATGCTCCGTTTGGCCATCGCCCGAGGCGGGCTGGAATGGCCGCGTCCGTAGGAAGAAGCCGATATGATGCCGGGCAGAGTACCGTCGGCACAAGCTTGTGCTGGCGGCCTTTTTAGGCTTCGTAGGGGGTAAAAGCGCGCATGTCGACCATCCGTCCGGTGTTCTACGTTTCCGATGGAACCGGTATCACCGCTGAAACCATTGGGCATAGCCTGCTCACCCAGTTCTCCGGGTTCAGCTTCATTACCGATCGCATGTCGTTTGTCGACGACCCCGAAAAAGCGCGTGAAGCCTGTGCCCGGATCCAGGCGGCAGGGGAGCGGTACCAGGTCCGGCCGATCGTGGTGAACTCCTGCGTGGACCAGAGCCTGAGCCTGATCCTGGCCGACAGCGGCGCGCTGATGCTGGATGTGTTCGCGCCGTTCATCGAGCCGCTGGAGCGTGAACTGGCCAGTCCGCGCCTGGCCCGGGTCGGCCAGGCCCACGGCATGGTCGATTTCGACACCTACCACCGCCGCATCAACGCGATGAACTTCGCCCTGACCCATGACGATGGCATCGCGGTGAACTACGACGATGCCGACGTGATCCTGGTGGCGGTGTCACGCGCCGGCAAGACGCCCACCTGCATCTACCTGGCCCTGCATTACGGGGTGCGCGCGGCCAATTACCCGCTGACCGACGAAGACCTGGAAAGCGACCGCCTGCCGCCGCGCCTGCGCAACTACCGGCGCAAGCTGTTCGGCCTGACCATCGACCCGGACCGGTTGCAGCAGATCCGCCAGGAGCGCCGCCCGAACTCGCGCTACGCCAACCTGGACACCTGCAAGCGCGAGGTGGCTGCGGCCGAGGTGATGTTCCAGATGGAGCGGATCCCGACCCTGAGCACCACCCATACCTCGATCGAGGAGATTTCCAGCAAGGTGCTGGCCACGCTGGGGCTGCAGCGCGAGCTGTATTGATCCTCATCTGGTAGAGCCGGCCGCTGGCCGGCTGGTGGATGAACCCTCGGCCGCGATGCAGGGCTGCCGACCAGCGGCCGGCACTACCCAGGGGTTGGCTTGCACGTGCGCGCCCCCACGTTGAAGCACCAACGTGTAGGATCGACCCATGGCCCGAGCCTTGCCCCGCACCGAACGCATTCCCCGCCTGAGCCGGCTGAGCTGGCTCATGGGCCTGTACGCGGAAAACTACCGCCATCTGGTGCGTCTGTTCGAACCGGCCGGACTGGTGGCGGGCAGCTACATTTCCTCGATCGGCGACGGCCTGGATGTCCGCCTGGACGTGATCGAGTGCCACCGCTACACAGTGGAACTGCGCCTGACCTACGACCTGGCCGACCCGGTCACCGGTGAGCCGGATCCGTCGGCCTATGTGCGTCTGTACCGTGACGCGCGCCAGGCCGAGACCACCCATTGCTACGTAGGCCGCCGCTGGCAGGACACGATGGGCCTGTATCCGCCGCCGGCGGAGCTGATCAGCCACCGCATGCGGATGAACACCTTCCTCGGCAAGTGGCTGGAATACCTGGCCGAGCGCGGCCACGGCGTGGCCACCCTGCGCCGCGATCCCGACGGTGCCAGTGCGCCTGCCGAGCGTCGCCTGTCGCTGGTGCGCTGATCGGCCATAATCCACGGCTGACCTGCCGCTGGATGCTGCCCCATGCCGTACACCCCGATCGTCGCCACCCTGGGCTATGTGCTGTCGCCTGATCGTCGCCAGGTGCTGATGATCCACCGCAATACCCGTCCCGGTGACCACCACCTGGGCAAGTACAACGGCCTGGGCGGCAAGATCGAAGCGGACGAGGATGTGGCGGCCAGCATGCGCCGCGAGATCGCCGAGGAAGCCGGCATCGACTGCACCGGCATGCGCCTGCGCGGCACCATCAGCTGGCCGGGCTTCGGCAAGCACGGCGAGGATTGGCTGGGTTTCGTGTTCGTCATCGATGGATTCGAGGGCACCCCGCACGGCGGCAACCACGAAGGCACGCTGGAGTGGGTGGACCTGGACAAGCTGGACACCCTGCCGATGTGGGAGGGCGACCGCAACTTCCTGCCGCTGGTGTTCGACGCCGACCCGCGCCCGTTCCACGGCGTGATGCCGTACAAGGACGGGCGCATGGTGAGCTGGTCCTTCAGCCGCCTGTGAGCCGGGAAATCGGGTAGCTGCCAACCTTTGGTCGGCACGCTCTTCTGGCAAATTAATACCCGGGCAATATTGACGGCGGAGAATTACCCGGGCAATATTCGCGCATCGCCTCTGATGCCGTTGCCATGCCTGCGTCCCGACTTCCTCCCTTCAGTTGTTTCGACGGCCATCGCCTGGTCGCTTCCGGTACGCCGGAAGTGGCCGCGCTGGCGTTGAAGCAGCTGCGTGTCGACAACGCTGCCGGTCCGCTGCTGGTGTTCGACAACGCCACCGGCCGCACCCGTGATTTCGATACGCGTGGCAGCGACGCAGAACTCCTGGCGCGGGTAAACGAAGCGTTTCCCGCCGCCGTGGGGACGGATGCCGACGTCACTGCCGAAGAGGCGCCCGCAACCCCACGTGGCCGTGGCCGCCCCAAGCTGGGTGTGGTCGCCCGAGAAGTGACCTTGCTGCCGCGCCATTGGGCGTGGCTTGCCGAGCAGCCTGGCGGTGCCTCGGTGGTGCTGCGCAAGCTGGTGGAGGCGGCCAGCCGTGCCGGTGCTGACAAGGACCGCCAGCGTCGTGACAGCGAGCGTGCCTATCACTTCCTGCAGACCATCGCCGGTGACCTGCCGGGTTTCGAGGAGGCGATCCGTGTCCTGTTCGCGCATGACCGCGCGGGCCTGGAAGCGGCGTTGCGGAGTTGGCCCGCGGATGTGCGCGCCCACGCTCTGCGCCTGGCCTTCGACGATCCTGCGGACCACGCCGACGGCTGAGCCATCGCGCCGTTGCTGAGCGACGGCCCCACCTGACCGCGGGTCCAGGCCCGCTTCCCCTGTGCGTGCTTTGCTGGCGGAAACGCCGGGCAGGGCGGCGCCTTGCCCAGAGAACCCCATGAGCCCCCCTGTACATCCGATACCTCCGGCAGCACCCCCGCTGTGGCGCACCTATCTGACCCTGCTGCTGCCGATGCTGCTGACCAATGCGCTGCAGCTGGCCGCAGGCACGCTGGACAACATTTACCTCGGCCATCTGCTCGGCACACAGGCAGTGGCTGCAGCGGCTGCGTTCTTTCCGGTCTTCTTCCTGCTGTTGGCCCTGGTAATGGGCCTGGCGACCGGTGCGATGGTGCTGATCGGCCAGGCCTGGGGCGCGGGCCGCCCGCAGCAGGCACGCGCCGTGGCTGGCAGCGCGGTGGCGCTGATCCTGCTGCTGTCGGTGCTGGTGATGGCTGTGGGCGGCGGCTTCGCGCCACAACTGCTGGCGGCGTTGGGCACGCCGGCAGCGGTCCTCAGTGAGTCCATTGTCTACGCACGCGTGCTGTTGCTGACGGCACCGGTGTTCTTCCTGCTGTGGCTGGCCACTGCGGTGAGCCGCGCGGTGGGCGATGCGAAGACACCGCTGCATGCGCTGCTGCTGGCAACGGTGGTCGGCCTGCTGTGCACGCCGCTGCTGATCCTCGGCTGGGCCGGCCTGCCGCAGCTGGGTTCGGCCAGTGCGGCAGTCTCGGCGGCGTTTGCCTCGCTGCTGGCCCTGGCCTGGCTTATGTGGCGGTGGCAGAGGATGGAGCACCCGTTGGCGCCGGGACGTGAGCTGCTGCGTGCCATCCGTTTCGATGGCGTGCTCATCCGCGCGATGCTGCGCATCGGCGTACCGTCATCGCTGCAGATGCTCAGCCTGGCCATTGCCGAAATCGTGTTGCTGGGCTGGATCAACCGCTACGGCTACACGGCCACGGCCGCCTACGGTGCGGTCAACCAGTTGATGAGCTGGGTGCAACTGCCGGCTATGTCGCTGGGGATCACCGCCACCATCCTCGCGGCGCATGCGATGGGTGCGGGGCGTACGGCACGGCTGCCCGCCATCGCTCGCACCGGTGTGCTGCTTGGGCTGGCGATGCTGAGCGTGGTGGTGCTGCTGGTGATGGCGCTGGCGCCCTGGCTGACCGGGCTGATTCTGGCGGCCGCAGAGGTGCGCGAATTGGCCGCATCGCAGCTGCGCACGGTGGTATGGGGCGTGCTGGCGATGGGAGGCAGCGCGGTGCTGGTCGGAGTGATGCGAGGCAGTGGCACGGTGATGTTGCCAGCGTTGCTGGGCATGGCAGCGGTACTGCTGCTGGAGCTGCCGTTGGCGATGTGGTTGCAGGCGCGGCATGGGCTGGCCGGCCTGTGGTGGGCGTGGCCGCTGGGGTTGCTGGCGATGCTGGTGATGCAGGTGTTCTGTTTCGCGCATTGGCGGCGGCGGGTGCAGGCTGGGTAGTGCCGGCCGCTGGCCGGCAATCCGGAATGCCGGGGCAGCCGGCCAGCGGCCGGCTCTACCACTTGGTTGGCTCGCGCCCGGTGCGGTGGCTATGGTGGGCTTGGCCGCTGATGATGCAGGTGTTCTGTTTCGCTCGCTGGCGCCGGGTGCGGGCCGGCTCTACCACTTCAGCGCCGCTGTGCCAGCAGCAGATGGAAGTGCTTTTCGCGGATCTGGCCGTCATTGCCGGCTGCGGATTCCCGGTGGCTGCGCCAGGCCGAGACGCGGAAGCCCGATACCCGCAGCGCCAGCTCCACCGCGTCCAGCTCATGCAGTTGGAAGTCGGCAGCAAATGGCAGGCTGCGCATGAAGCTGGCGTCGCCAAAGGCCAGGCACAGGCGGCCGCCCCGGCGCAGCACCCGCGCCAGCTCGTCCAGCACCGGCGCCAGGTTCGGCCAGAAGTACAGGGTGTTGACCGCCAGCGCGGCATCCATCGCGGCATCGGCGACCGGCAGCGCATGAGCGTCGCCGTGTCGCATCGCGGCACGCTCGGCCAACCCGGCGCTGGCCAGGCGCTGGTTGCCGGCCTCGACCATGGCGGTGGACAGCTCAATACCCAGATAGTGGCTGTCGGTGGCCTGCAGCATCAGCGGCGCGAAGGCCGCATTGCCGGGGCCGATCTCCAGGACCCGTTCGCCAGTGCCGACGGCCAGCAGCCCGATCGCGGCCAGGTTGAGTGCGCCGTTGCTGCGGTTCATCGAGTCAGCCACCGCCAGCGCGGCCTCGCCATGGGGCTGCCGCAGCTGTGCGGCCAGAGTGGGAGCATCCAGCATCATCATCGTCCGTTGCAGAGTTTCGGACGTGGCGGCGGCGGGTCCGCCGGTGACCATAGCGCCGACCTTGTGGCTTGGGAAGTAGGGAAACCCCGCTTCGGGGTGATGAGGAAATGTCCAGCGTCGCAGTCGGTGAGATCTGGTTGTCCACAGGGGGTGTGGATTACGCGTGGGCAACTTTGTGGATAAGCCGCGACAGGCGCCACCCCCCTAGGCTGTCAAGATGGGTGGCGAAAAATTCACCGCCGGTGAGGACAGGTGAGGGAGCGGTGAAGGCTGGGGCCTGCCAGCGCTGTCGCCAGTGGCGGCGCTCGCGGTAACCTGTGGGCCTTGATGCTCCGTGAGACCCCATGAAACGTCACTTCTCGATGCTGCGCGAATTCCAGCTGGCCGACTGGTTCACCCTGGCCAATGCTTTCTGCGGCACCGGTGCGGTCTTTGCCGCAATGCGCTTCCTGCAGGACGGCGAGCGCGGCTACCTGCTGTTCGGCATGGCGTTGATCCCGCTGGCTTTCATTTTCGACGCCCTCGATGGGCGCATCGCGCGCTGGCGCAAGTCCAGCTCCACCCTGGGCCGCGAGCTGGACTCGCTGTCCGACGTGATCTCCTTCGGTGTGGCCCCGGCGGCGCTGGCCTACGCCTGCGGCATGCAGGGCGGCTGGGACTGGCTGGTGCTGAGCTATTTCGTCTGCTGCGGCGTCAGCCGCCTGGCGCGCTACAACGTCACCGCAGAGGCGCTGGCCGGCGACGAGGGCAAGGTCGCGTATTTCGAGGGCACCCCGATCCCGACCAGCCTGGTGCTGGTGATCGTGCTGGCGATCGCCGCCGGTACCGATGCCATCGGCCAGAACATCTGGTTCGGCCAGTGGCAGATCGGCCCGTGGCAGCTGCACCCGATGGTGCTGTTGTTCGCCCTGTCCGGGTCGCTGATGATCAGCAAGACCCTGCGCATTCCCAAGCCATGAGCCAGCCCTGCGGAGGCCTGCGATGACCAGCTCGGCCCACGACGCCGGCAGCAGTGATTTCGAAACCCTGGCCCGGCAGTACTTCGGCGCCTGGGGCGATGCCCTGCGCCATGCGAGCACGCCCGGCGCACCGGCTGGTGACGATCCCGGCAGCTGGCAGCGGTTGTTCGACTGGTGGGGCCAGCTGTTGCCCGAGCAGGGGCAGGGCGCGCCGGAAGATGCCGTGCGCCGCTTCCGCGAACAGGCGGGCAGCTGGTACGGCACCATGCAGGAAGTGGCCGCGCGTTTCGCCGGCCGCGACGCCAGCAGTGCCGACGTAGCACAAGCCTGGCGCGAGGCGGTGCAGGGGCAGGGCGACGGCATGCTGCAGTGGATGCTGCAGGGCGCCCGTGGCAGCACCCACGCTGGCGCCGCTGTACCGGAGTTTGCCGCCTGGCTGCAGCAGTTCCAGCTGCAGGCCGGTCCGTGGCTGCAGAGCCCGGCGTTCGGGCCCGGCCGCGAGCACCAGGCGCGCTGGCAGGCGCTGCTGCGGGCGCAGGAGGAATACCAGCAGCATTCACGCGCCTACGTCGATCAGATCAAGCAGGCACTGGACGAGGCCTTCGCGCTGTTCGAGCAGCGCCTGGCCGAGCACGAGCAGCCGGGCAGCCAGCTGACCAGCGCCCGCGCAATGTTCGACCTGTGGATCGAAGTGGCCGAGGAGGCCTACGCCAAGGTCGCCATGTCCGAACCATTCCAGCAGGTGTATGCCGCGCTGGGCAACGCTCAGATGCGCCTGCGCGCCGGCCTGCAGCGCGAGGTGGAACAGATGAGTGAACGGATCGGCCTGCCGACCCGCAGTGAGATGGACGCCGCGCACCGCCGCATCGCCGAGCTGGAGCGCAGCCTGCGCCGCCTGCAGGCACAGGTGGCGGCCATGGCCGGTACGGGCGAGGTCGATCCGGTGGCACAGCCGGCGCCGGCGAAGGTGAAGCCGGTCGCGCGCAAGGCCGCGAAGAAGGCCGCGCCGGCAAAGAAGGCGGCTGCGAAAAAGGCGCCTGCGAAGAAGGCTGCACCAAAGGCAGCGCCCCGTACTTCCACGCGGACGCGTGACCGATGAAAGGACCGCTGGGCTTCAACGCTGATGACCTGATGCAGGAAACCCTGGCCATGCAGCGCAAGCTGATGGAAGGGCTGAAGCTGCTGCCGCAGGTGGAAGACGTGGACTATGGCGTCACCGCCCGCGAGGAAGTCTGGCGCGACGGCAAGGTGGTGCTGTACCGCTTCGTCGGCGAACAGGCACCGACCCGGCGCACGCCGTTGCTGATCGTCTACGCGCTGGTCAACCGGCCGTACATGGTCGACCTGCAGGCCGATCGCTCACTGGTGCAGAAGCTGCTGGCGCTGGGGCAGGACGTCTACGTGCTGGACTGGGGTTACCCGGATCGCTCGGAGCGCTTCCAGACCCTGGAGGACTATCTGCTGCGCTACATCGATGGCGCGGTCGATGCGCTGCGCGCGCGCAGTGGTGGACCGGTCGACCTGCTCGGCATCTGCCAGGGCGGCGTGTTCGCGCTGTGCTACGCCGCGCTGCGCCGGCAGAAGCTGGGCAAGCTGATCACCATGGTCACCCCGGTCGATTTCCACACCGCCGACAACATGCTCTCGCACTGGGCGCGGCAGGTGGATGTGGACCTGCTGGTCGACACGCTGGGCAACATCCCGGCCGACCTGATGAATGCCAGTTACCTGATGCTCAAGCCGTTCCGCCTGAACGTGCAGAAGTACGTGGGCCTGCTCGACATCCTCGATGACAAGGCCGCGCTGGAGGATTTCCTGCGCATGGAGAAGTGGATCTTCGATTCACCGGACCTGGCGGGCGAGGCGTTCCGCGACTTCATCAAGCAGTTCTACCAGGGCAACGGGCTGATGAACGGCACGGTGCGGATCGGCGAAGAGGCGGTGGATCTGTCGAAGGTGACCCTGCCGGTACTGAACATCTACGCCGAGCAGGACCATCTGGTGCCGCCGGATGCCTCGCGCGCGATGCGTGGACGCCTGGGCACCGAGGATTACACTGAGTCCAGTTTCCGTGGCGGCCATATCGGCATCTACGTGTCCGGTCGCGCGCAGCGCGAAGTGCCGGCCACGATCGATGGCTGGTTGAAGGCGCGCGACGTGTAAGGCTTGCTTCGCTTTTGTAGAGTCGAGCTTGCTCGACCGCCTTGGAGAATAATGATGTCGCAACGGTTCACGCTGCTGCTTGCCACGCTGCTGCTGGCAGCACCTGTTGCCCACGCCGCACCCAGTACGGATGCACGCCGGGAGATCGCCGAGCTGATCTCCAGCCTGGACGGCTCCCAGTGCCGGTTCCAGCGCAATGGCAGCTGGTACGACGGCAGTGATGCGCGCGCGCACCTGCAGCGCAAGTACGACTACCTGCTGAAGAAGGACATGGTGGACAGCGCAGAGCAGTTCATCGAGCGCGCCGCCAGCCAGAGCAGCATGAGCGGCAAGCCCTATCGCATCCAGTGCCCGGGGCAGCCTGAACAGACTGCAGCCGCCTGGTTCGGCGCACGCCTGCAGGCCCTGCGCCACCGCGCTCCGTAGACATAGGGGCGGTGTAGAGTCGAGCCTTGCTCGACTGCTTTTTCCCGTAGCCTAGGAGAACCGCCATGAACACCGCGCCGCGCACGCTGTCACGTTCATTGAACGACCGCATGATCGCCGGCGTGATGGGCGGTATCGCCCACCGCTTCGGCTGGAACCCCACGCTGGTGCGGATCGTGTTCGTGCTGGTCTCGATCGGCTCGGCGGCCTTTCCTGGCATCCTGGTCTACTTGATCCTGTGGTTGCTGATTCCCAACGAGGCCGATTGAAGACTCCCGTGACGCCCTGGCCGGTCTGGCTGCGCGCGCTGCAGGTGCTGGGCGCGGTGTGGACGTCCCCCAATTCCCTGCTCGGCGTGATCGGCGGCCTGGCCGGCATGCTCGGCGGCGCGACGCTGCGCTGGAGCAGCCTTGACTGTGCGCTGGTGTTCGATCGCTGGCCGTGGGGACCAGGCGGGGCGATCACCCTGGGCAACGTGATCCTGCATACCGGCCATGACCTGGGCATTTCCTGCCGCACCTATGCGCATCAGGCGGGGTGGGGCGTGGAGCCGCTGATCCGGCTGGATGACCACGAACGCGCGCACGTCTACCAGTACATGGTGCTGGGGCCGCTGTACCTGCCGGTGTACCTGCTGTGTGGCGGGGTGAGTGCGCGTAACCCGTTCGAACGCGCGGCCGATCATTTCGCCCGGTTCGGGCGTGGCTGGTGGCCGTAGTTTCCAACCAACGGCGCAGCCCTCGTGGCTTGGTCGGGGAATACGTTTCATGTGATTGGGCCGGGCGGGGTGGGTTCGCGGGACACGCCGTAAACCCGTCCCTGGGGGCTCGATGGCGCCTTGCTCGTGTGCGCTGTCCTGCGCACACGGCAAGACCGGGGTTGGGCGTCCTGCCCAACCCGCCCGAGGCATGCCTCGGGCCCATGGCGCCAACGGTCCCGCGAACCCACCCCGCCCGACCTCTGACAGTTCCCGTGCGCGTCCAGCCACGGAGAAGAAATAGAACAGCAAAAGCGGGTCGCGCGCTGCGCTTGCTCGTGTAGAGCCGAGCCTGCGGTCGGCTTCGCGGACTGGCCTGAAAGCAGCCGAGCGTGGGCTCGGCTCTACAAAAAGCGGCCAGCCAGGCTGCTTTTGCTTTTGATCTTCTTTTTTC
>NZ_JAOECR010000015.1:0-86752 GCF_029836955.1 Stenotrophomonas sp. GD04054
CCCATGTAACGGCCCGGGCGGTGGTTGAACATCAGCACCAGGCTGAGCACCACCGCGCCGATCGCCGAGTACAGCACCTTCGACGGCGACAGCACGAAGAACGCGGCCACCATCAGGCAGGCGTCGTAGGACATCTGCACCTTGCCCGCGCTCCAGCCGCGGGTGCGCTGCAGGTACACCGCCAGGATACCGATGCCGCCGAGGCTGGCGCGGTGGCGGATGAAGAACAGGATGCCCAGGCCGGACAACGCACCGCCCACGATCGCCGAATACAACGGGTTGATGTGCGAGAAGTCGATCCAGCGCGGCAGCAGGTCGGTCAGCACGCCACAGGCGGTGACCGCGGCGAAGGTCTTCAGGGTGAATTCCCAGCCCATGCGCCGCAGCGCCACCCAGTAGAACGGCAGATTGACCAGCACAAACACCAGGCCGAAGTTCCAGCCCATCGAGTAGTGCAGCAGGAAGGCCATGCCGGCCATGCCGCCGATCATCAGCCCACCCTTGGCGAAGATGGCCAGGCCCAGCGAGGCCACCATCGTAGCCAGCACCATGCCCTGCACGTCCTCGGCAATCGAGTGGCGCAGCGCTTTTTCGTCGGCGGTGGTGCCGGCGCTGTCGGGCGGTGGGGTCAGCGGACCAGCGGTGACCAGGTGGCCGTCAGCGTCGTCGCACGGCGCAGAGCCATGGGCGGGAAGGGACATACGGGTGGGGGAACAGCAGGTGGGGAGCGATATTAGACACGATCTGCATGACAGTTGCAGATGAAATCGTTCAGCTGCGCTCGCCCATTCAGGTTATTCCGGAGGCATCACCGGCAGCACGGCCAGCATGTCCTCGCCATCATCGTCCATGCCGGTCTCGACGAAACCGAAGCTGCCATAGAAGGCACCCGCCACCGGATTGTGCGGGTTGTAGCAGATCTCGATCTCGGCCAGGCCGGGCGTGTCTCGGATCTGCGCCAGCGCCAGTTCCAACGCGCGCCGCCCGATGCCACGCCCCTGCCAGCGCTGATCGACCATGAAGCGCCAGATCGAGATGCGCTGCGGCGTCTCCGGCACCCACATGAAGAACCCGACCAGCTCGCCATCGGCCTGGATGGCGCGGGTCTGGTAGCCGGGATGGAATGCTGCCTGCACCAGCGACCAGGTATTGCCGGCCACGAAGTCCTGCTGCGCCTCGCTGACCTCGAGGTCGCACACGGCTTCGTAGTTGTCGACGGTGATCGCGTCCAGCGTGACCTGCATGAGGGCGTCCTGCCTCGGGATGAACGCCCAGTCTGCCTGACCCCGGAGGCCGTGTAGCCTGCCCCCCACACGACCGTTCAGCGCCGGGTTGCCTGCTCAGCCCTTTCCGGCCAGATGGTGCGCCACCAACGCGTTGGCATGGCCGTGGCCCAGCCCATGCTCGCTTTTCAGGAAGCTGACCAGTTCCATGTGTTTCAGGCCCTTCTTGCCCGCCAGCAGCCCGAACCAGTGCGTCACCGGTTGCCCATAGGTCTTCTCGATGGAGGGGAAGTACGAGGCCGGGCCTTTCGGCTTGGTGTCAGTGCTCATGTGCAGCTCCCGTTGAAGTCATTCATTCGACGAACCACAGTCCCTGAAATCGACATCCCCACACGCCTACACAGAATGGGGTCGGAGCCGTTCCAACAGCTCGCGGGAAATTGTCGAAGGCGGGGCGGCTCAGGTTGCGGGGGCGTGAGCGCCATGGATGGCGCGACCGAGGCTACATGGACGTACTTGCGCCGTCCCCCGCAACCTGAGCCACCCCGCCTCCCACGGGAAGCCAGCTTTTGACGTTGCCATTGACGTTGTTTCGGCGGGTGCCGGGCGCAGCCCGGCCGTATCATCCCTTTATGCCCCGTGAAAACCTCAACGACCTGCAGGCCTTCGTCCACGTTGCCCGCGAAGGCAGCTTCACCAGGGCCGCCGCCCAGCTGGGTGTCTCCCAGTCCGCGCTCAGCCATGCCATGCGCGGGCTGGAAGAGCGCCTCGGCGTGCGCCTGCTGACCCGCACCACCCGCAGCGTGTCCACCACCGAAGCCGGTGCCCGCCTGCTCGAGACCCTCGCCCCGCGCCTGGCCGAGATCGAGGACGAACTGGCCGCACTGGCCGAGTACCGCGAGCGACCGGCCGGCACCATCCGCATCAATGCCACCGGCCATGCCGCCGAGTACATCGCCTGGCCGCGGCTGGCGCCATTGCTGCAGCAGTATCCGGACCTGAAGGTGGAACTGGCTGCCGACTACGGGCTGGCCGACATCGTCGCCGAGCGCTACGACATCGGCATCCGCCTCGGCGAACGGTTGGCGCGCGACATGATCGCGGTACCGGTCAGCCCGCCGCTGCGCATGCGCGTGGTCGGTGCACCCAGCTACTTCCACCAGTACGTGGTGCCGCGGCATCCGCACGACCTGGCCAACCACAACTGCGTCACCCTGCGCCTGCCCACGCATGGCGGGCTGATGCCGTGGGATTTCGGCCAGGACGGCAACGAACTGAGCGTGCGCGTGACCGGTCAGTGGACCTTCAACACCATGGGCATGACCCGCGCGGCTGCACTGGCCGGCAGCGGGCTGGCCTGGCTGCCGGAAGACCAGGTGCAGCCGATGCTGGACGATGGCCGCCTGCAATCGGTGCTGGACGACTGGTGCCCGCACTTCGATGGCTACTACGCGTATTACCCGTCGCGCCGCCACGTCACCGTGGCGATGCGGACGGTGCTTGATGCGTTGCGCGGGCCGATGGCTGGATGAGGTGAGGAGTGCGGACCAACGGTCCGCACCCACGGCCGGCGGTCAGCCCTTGGCCTGCGCGGCGCGCTGCGCGTTGTAGCGCTCACCGACAATCGACACTTCATCCAGCGCCTGCGCGATGCGTTGCAGTTCCTCCGGCGCCAACTGCAGGTCGGCCGCGCCCAGGTTTTCTTCCAGGCGATGGACCTTGGTGGTGCCCGGAATCGGCACGATCCACGGCGCCTGCGCCAGCAGCCAGGCCAGCGCCACCTGCGCCGGCGTCGCGCCACGTGCGGCAGCAATCGTGCTGATGCGATCAACCAGTGCCTGGTTGGCACGACGCGCTTCCACTTCGAAACGCGGCACGGTGTTGCGGAAGTCGTTGGCGTCGAAGGTGGTATCGGCGTTGATCGCGCCGGTCAGGAAGCCACGGCCCAGCGGGCTGAACGGCACGAAGCCGATACCCAGTTCCTGCAACGTCGGCAACAGTTCGCGCTCCGGCTCACGCCACCACAGCGAGTACTCGCTCTGCACGGCGGCCACCGGCTGCACTGCATGGGCGCGACGCACGGTGGCGGCACTGGCCTCGGACAGGCCGAAGTGGCCGACCTTGCCTTCGGCGATCAGGTCGCGAACGGTGCCAGCGACATCCTCGATCGGCACGTTGGGGTCGACGCGGTGCTGGTAGAACAGGTCGATATGGTCGGTACGCAGGCGCTTGAGGCTGGCCTCCGCCACCGCGCGGATGTTCTCGGGACGGCTGTCCAGCCCGGTATCGACGCGCGCATCCTTGAAGCCGAACTTGGTGGCGATCACCAGCCTGTCGCGGTACGGCGCCAGCGCCTCGCCGAGCAGGTCTTCGTTGGTGTAGGGGCCATACACTTCGGCGGTGTCGAAGAAGGTCACGCCACGCTCGACGGCGGCCTGCAGCAGGGCGATGCCCTGGCTGCGCTCCACCGGTTGGCCGTAGCCATGGCTCAGGCCCATGCAGCCCAGGCCGAGGGCGGAAACCTTCAGGCCACTGCGGCCGAGTTCACGTGTCTGCATCGTCGTGCTCCAGAGGGGGAGCGCTGACGATACGCCTGCAGAGCCCACGGATTGAATGGGCAGCATTGCAGTTGGTCATGACTGGAATTCATCAATACGCGCAGCCGCCCGCCTGTAGAGTCGAGCTTGCTCGACTCGACAAGAACAGTCGAGCAGGCTCGACGCTACGGAACACCCAGGTCACCGGATCTCGGAAATCTCCACGCCATCCAGCCCCTGCGACAGGGTGCGGGCGTCGCCGCCCTGGCTGAGCTTGATGCGCAGGCGCACTTCGTTCTGCGAATCGGCGTAGCGCAGTGCGTCCTCGTAGCTGATCTCGCCCGCCTGGTACAGCTCGAACAGGCTCTGGTCGAAGGTCTTCATGCCCAGCTGGACCGAATCCTTCATCACTTCCTTCAGCTTGTGGATCTCGCCGTCGCGGATGTAGTCCTGCACCAGCGGCGTGCCCAGCAGGATCTCCATCGCCACCTTGCGCGAGCGGCCATCGGGCGACGGCACCAGCTGCTGCGCAACCACGCCCTTCAGGTTCAGCGACAGGTCCATCAGCAGCTGGTTGCGGCGGTCTTCCGGGAAGAAGTTGACGATGCGGTCCATCGCCTGGTTGGCGTTGTTGGCATGCAGGGTGCACAACACCAGGTGGCCGGTTTCCGCGAACGCGATGGCGTGGTCCATGCCCTCGCGGGTACGCACCTCGCCGATCATGATCACATCCGGCGCCTGCCGCAGGGTGTTCTTCAGCGCCGCTTCCCAGCTGTCGGTATCGATGCCGACTTCGCGCTGGGTGATGATGCAGCCTTCGTGCTTATGCACGAATTCGATCGGGTCTTCGATGGTGATGATGTGGCCGGTCGAATTCTGGTTGCGATAACCGATCATCGCCGCCAGCGACGTCGATTTACCGGTGCCGGTGGCACCGACGAAGAGGATGATGCCGCGCTTGGTCATCGCCAGCGTCTTGATGATCGGCGGCAGGCTCAGCTCTTCCACGGTCGGAATGCGCGTCTCGATGCGACGCAGCACCATGCCGACCTGGTTGCGCTGGTAGAAGCAGCTGACACGGAAGCGGCCGACACCGGACAGGCCGATGGCGAAGTTGCACTCATGGGTCTTTTCGAATTCCTCGCGCTGCGCCGGGGTCATCACGTTCAGCACCAGGTCGCGGCTCTGCTGCGGCGTGAGCGGGGTCTGGGTGATCGGCGAGATCTTGCCGTTGACCTTCATCGCCGGCGGCATGCCGGCGGTGATGAACAGGTCCGAGGCGCGCTGGTGCGCCATCAGCTTGAGGAACGAAGTGAAATCGATGGTGGTCGCGGTGGTGTTCACGGCGGGCTCCCAATGGGACATGTACCAGGAAACGGTCGGAGGCGGAAACGGCGCGGGAACGGCGACGCACTGGCGCACGCCGCCCGTGGCCGCCCGCCTTACTCGAACAGGCGCTTGTCCTTGGCGTAGTCGCGGGCCTGGTTGCGGGTGATCAGGCTGCGCTTGACCAGGTCCTGCAGGTGCTGGTCCAGGGTCATCATGCCGTACTGCTGGCCGGTCTGGATGGCCGAGTACATCTGCGCCACCTTGTCCTCGCGGATCAGGTTGCGGATGGCCGGGGTGCCGACCATGATTTCCCATGCAGCGGTACGACCACCACCGACCTTCTTCAGCAGCGCCTGCGAGATCACCGCACGCAGCGATTCGGACAGCATCGAACGCACCATCGGCTTTTCGCCGGCCGGGAACACGTCGATGATACGGTCGATGGTCTTGGCCGCCGAACTGGTGTGCAGGGTGCCGAACACCAGGTGGCCGGTTTCCGCGGCGGTCAATGCCAGGCGGATGGTTTCCAGGTCACGAAGTTCGCCGACCAGGATGATGTCCGGGTCTTCACGCAGTGCCGAGCGCAGCGCTTCGTTGAAGCCATGCGTATCGCGGTGCACTTCGCGCTGGTTGATCAGGCACTTCTGCGAGGTGTGCACGAATTCGATCGGATCCTCGACGGTGAGGATGTGGCCGTATTCGTTTTTGTTGATGTAGTCGATCATCGCCGCCAGCGTGGTCGACTTGCCCGAACCGGTCGGACCGGTCACCAGGATCAGGCCCTGCGGCTGCTGGATCACTTCGCGGAACAGCGGCGGGCAGGCCAGGTCCTCGAGGGTGAGCACCTCGGACGGAATGGTACGGAACACCGCACCGGCACCGCGGTTCTGGTTGAACGCGTTGACACGGAAGCGCGCCAGCGACGGGATCTCGAAGGAGAAGTCCACTTCGAGGAATTCCTCGTAATCGCGGCGCTGCTTGTCGGACATGATGTCGTACACCAGCGCGTGGACCTGCTTGTGGTCCAGGGCTGGGATGTTGATCCGGCGCACGTCGCCGTCCACGCGGATCATCGGCGGCAGGCCTGCGGACAGATGCAGGTCGGAC
The DNA here is from genome assembly GCF_029836955.1 of Stenotrophomonas sp. GD04054. Lineage (NCBI taxonomy): Bacteria > Pseudomonadati > Pseudomonadota > Gammaproteobacteria > Lysobacterales > Lysobacteraceae > Stenotrophomonas > Stenotrophomonas sp. GD04054. Next base: position 6,197 of record NZ_JAOECR010000015.1, read on the forward strand.
GCTTTGTTCTTTACGGAAAACGCCAACAGCTCGGCGATATCCATGAGCGGCTACTCCCCAATAACGGCTTCGACTGGAAGGATCTTTCCCCGGGCGGCAGTATAGCCTCCTGATTCAACGGAACGCGTTACGTGGCCACTCCCCTGCCCCAGATCCTGAGCAACCTGCACGCCGCCGCCGAGGCCGCTGGCAGGCCCGACCCACGCCTGCTGGCGGTGTCCAAGACCCAGCCGGCCGAGGCCGTGGCCGCGCTGGCCGCACAGGGCCAGCACGCCTTCGGCGAGAACTACGTGCAGGAAGCACTGGCCAAGATGCAGGCGCTGCAGCACCTGGCGCTGGAATGGCACCTGATCGGCCACCTGCAGTCGAACAAGGCCGATGCCGTGGCCGGCCATTTCGACTGGGTGCAGAGCGTGGACCGTTCCAAGCTGGTGACCGCGCTGGCACGCCATCGCCCGGCCGCGCGTGGCCCGCTGAACGTACTGATCCAGGTCAACATCGACGATGAATCCAGCAAGCATGGCTGTGCACCGGAAGAAGTGGATGCACTGGCCGCCGCGATTGCCGCCGAACCCAGCCTACGCCTGCGTGGCCTGATGGCGATTCCCGCACCGTGGCCGGAAGCGGAGCGCCGTCGGGATGCATTCGTGCGCATGCGCACACTTTTCCAGTCGCTGGCTGCCCAGCACGCGCAGATCGACACGCTGTCGATGGGCATGAGCAGCGACTACGCCGAAGCCATCGCCGAGGGTGCCACCCTGGTGCGCATCGGCACCGCCCTGTTCGGCGCCCGCCCGGGCCCGGCCTGATTTTCCAAGGAGACTTCCATGGCAGCTGATTCCATCACCTTCATCGGCGGCGGCAACATGGCCCGCAGCCTGATCGCCGGCCTGATCCGCCAGGGCGTGCCTGCCGCGCACATCCACGTGGCCGAACCGGTGGCCGCACTGCGCGAGTCACTGGCTGCCGACTTCGGCGTGCAGGTGCACGACAACGCCGCCGATGCCGCCGCGCACGGCCGCACCTGGCTGCTGGCGGTGAAGCCGCAGGTGCTGCGCGATGTGTGCCAGTCGCTGCAGGCGCTGGCGCAGGCGAACCGGCCACTGGTGGTGTCGATCGCCGCCGGCATCACCAGCGCGCAGCTGGAACGCTGGCTGGGTGGCAATCTGCCGGTGGTGCGCGCGATGCCGAACACCCCGGCCCTGCTCGGCGCCGGCGTGACCGGCCTGTACGCCACCGCGTCGGTGGATGCGCAGCAGCACGCACGCGCCGAACAGGTGCTGGCCAGTGCCGGGCGCACGGTGTGGATCGACAGCGAGTCGCTGATGGATTCGGTGACTGCCGTATCCGGCAGCGGGCCGGCCTATGTGTTCCTGCTGGCCGAAGCGATGGAAGCGGCAGGTATCGCCCAGGGCCTGCCGGCCGACGCTGCGCGTGCGCTGGTGGTGCAGACCCTGCTGGGAGCCTCGCGCATGCTTGATGAGGCCGGTGAAAGCCCGGCCGAGCTGCGCCGTCGCGTGACCTCGCCGAACGGCACCACCCAGGCCGCGATCGAGAGCTTCCAGGCCGGTGGTTTCGAGGCGCTGGTGGACACCGCGCTGCGCGCCGCGCAGGTACGTGGGCAGGAACTGTCTGCGGCGAATGATTGATCCCGATGTGTGCCGACCAACGGTCGGCACCTACCATCATCCACGCATGGCGTGGATGTTCACTGCCCCAATGTGGCCATGACGAAATCGACGAAGCACTGCAACCGCGGGCGCGGCCGTCGATCCGGCAGGTAGATCAGGTGCATCGGCCGCGGTTCGGGCAGGTAGTCGCGCAGCAGCGGCTTCAACCGCCCGGCCGCGATTTCGCCGGCCAGCAGCGCGGTCGGCTGCAGCACCAGCCCTGCGCCGGCCACGGCGGCCTCGCGCAGTGCAACACCGTCGTTGCAGGTCAGCCGCGCCTCCCAGTCCACCTGTTCGCCGTTGGCCAACTGCCAGCCATGGCCGCCGCGCCAGGCCAGGTGGCTCAGGCAATCATGCCCCTGCAGATCCGCGGGCGTGCGCGGCGTGCCGCGCCGGCGCAGGTAGGACGGTGCCGCACACAGGCTCATTGCATACGGCGGCAGCGGCCGCGCCACCACCTCCTGCGATGGCAGCGGCCCGACCCGGATCGCCACGTCGAAGCCATCCTCGATCAGGTCCACGCGGCGGTTGCTCAGGTCCAGCTCGATGTTCAACTGCGGCTGCGCGCGCAGCAGGCCGGCCAGTTGTGGCGCCAGCACACAACTGCCCCAGGTGGTTGGCGCGCTGACCCGCAGCAGTCCGCGGGGTTGTACCTGCAGGCCGGCCACGTCCGCCTCCGCCTGCTGCACCTGCTCCAGCACCTGCCGGCACCCGGCCAGGTAGGCGCTGCCGGCTTCGGTCAGGCGCTGGCGGCGGGTGTTCCGTTGCAGCAGCGCGGTACCCAGGTGCGCCTCCAGTTGCTGGATGTACTTGCCGACCATCACCGCCGACACCTGCAGCTGTTCGGCAGCTCCTGCAAAGCTCCCGGACTCGGCCACGGCGACGAAGGCCTGCATGCAGCGAAGGGTATCCATTGCTAATCCAGAGTTAGGAATCTGCGAAGCATACGCCGCTTACCTAACCCCACCGTGAGGGCGCAGACTGCGCCCATTCCCCCTCTCGCAAGGAACGGCCATGAAGATCCTCCTCGTCGGTGCCAGCGGCACCCTCGGCCAGGCAGTCGCCCACCAGCTCGGCCAGCAGCATCAGATCCTCGCCGCCGGCCGCAACAGCGGTGAGCTGCGCGTCGACCTGACCGACGACGGCAGCGTCGCCGAACTGTTCTCGCGCACCGGTCCGGTCGATGCAGTGATCTCCACCGCTGGCAAGCTGCACTTCGGCCCGCTGAAGGACATGACACCCGAGCAGTTCAACCTCGGCCTGCAGGACAAGCTGCTGGGCCAGGTGCGGCTGGCACTGGTCGCCCAGCACCACCTCAACGCCGGTGGCTCGATCACCCTGACCAGCGGCATCGTCAGCGCACAGCCGATCCGCGATGGCGTCAACGCCACCTCGGTGAATGCCGCGCTGGAAGGCTTCGTGCGTGCCGCCGCGTTGGAGCTGCTGCCGCGTGGCCTGCGCATCAACGTGGTCAGCCCGAACGTGCTGATCGAATCGATGGCGGCTTACGGCCCTTATTTCCCAGGCTTCGAAGCGGTGAGCGCGCAGCGCGCGGCGCTGGCCTTCCAGCGCGCGGTGGAAGGCATCCAGAGCGGCGAGACGATCACGGTCTGGTAAGAAAAAAGGGGACGGAGGGGATTAAGTCGTTAATGCACAAACGACATAATCCCCTCCGTCCCCTTTTCGCGGGTCACTCCCAGCCCATTGGGCCGTCGCCGCGTTCGCCGAGGACGTCTTCGGGGTTGGCCAGGCGGCAGCGCTGCAGCGACAGGCAGCCGCAGCCGATGCAGCCGGTCAGTTCATCGCGCAGCAGTTCCAGCATGTGGATGCGCTCCTCCAGCTCGGTGCGCCAGCGCGCGGACAGCTTGGCCCAGTCGGCCTTGGTCGGCGCGCGGCCCTCGGGCAGGCTTTCGAAGGCACGGCCGACAGCTTCCAGTGGCATGCCCACCCGTTGCGCGACGCGGATCACGGCCAACCGTCGCAGCACGTCACGGCTGTAGCGCCGCTGGTTGCCCGAGGTGCGCAGGCTGCTGATCAGCCCCTTGCGCTCGTAGAAATGCAGCGCGGAAACCGCCACGCCACTGCGCTGGGAGACTTCGCCAACGCTGAGTTCCTGGGAAACCATTGCTTGACCTAAACTGCAGTTGAGGTGGCATGCTGCTATCTTCGCCGCCAGTTGACAAGCGCGGCCCGCATCTGACTCGTATGTCCCCCACTCTTTCGCCCGCCGACGCCCGTGCGCCGGCTGATACGTCGATCCTGTCTCCCCGCTATCGCGCCACCACCATCGGCATGGTGGCACTGGTGGCGCTGCATGCCTTCGAGGCCCTGGCGGTGGCGGCCGCCATGCCGACCGTGGCCGAGGCGCTGGATGGCCTGCGCCTGTATGCGCTGGCCTTTGGCGGCACCCTGGCCACCAGTGTCATCGGCATGACCCTGGCCGGACGCTGGGCCGACCGCCAGGGACCAGCTCGGCCGCTGTGGTATGGCCTGGGCTGCTTCGTGCTTGGCCTGCTGCTGGCCGGCTTCGCCATGCGCATGGGCATGCTGGTGCCCGGGCGCCTGCTACAGGGCCTGGGCGCAGGCGCGATCTCGGTCTCGCTGTACGTGATGGTTGGCCGCAGCTATCCCGAACACCTGCGCCCGAAGGTATTCGCCGCGTTCTCCGCCGGCTGGGTGGTGCCGTCGATGATCGGTCCCGCGCTGAGCGGGCTGATCGTGCAGCATCTCGGCTGGCGCTGGGTGTTCCTGGCGGTGCCGCTACTGGCGGTCCCGGCCGCGCTGCTGCTGCGCCCTGCACTGGCACGCATGCAGCCCACTGATGCTGCCAGCAGCGACGATGGACGCGGCAACGTGGTGCGCTGGGCCAGCGGTGCTTCGTTGGCGGCGCTGCTGCTCTACTTCGGCGGCCAGCAGCAGGGCCTGCCTGCGCTGCTCTGCATCGGCGTGGCCATGCTTGCGCTGCTGTTCTGCGTGCACCGCCTGTTGCCAGCCGGCACGTTGCTGCTGCGCCGCGGATTGCCCAGCGTGATCGCGCTGCGCGGCGTCGCGGCGGCCGCATTCTTCGCCTGTGAGGCCTACCTGCCACTGCTGTTGCAGCGCGAACGCGGGCTCTCGCCCAGCTGGGCCGGTGCCGTGCTCAGTCTTGGTGCACTGGGCTGGTTCGCCGGTTCATGGCTGCAGGGCCACCAGCAGCGCGGCTGGTCACGCCAGCAGCTGCTGCGCGTTGGCACACCGCTGATGACGATCGGCATCGCCGCCACACTGGCCGTGCTGTTCAACGCAGTGCCGCTGCCGGTGGCACTGGTCGGCTGGGCCATGACCGGCTTCGGCATGGGCATGATCTACGCCAGCTTGTCGGTGCTGACGCTTTCGTTGTCCGCACCGCACGAGCAGGGTGCCAACACCTCGGCGCTGCAGTTGAGCGAGGCGCTGTCGGTGACCACCGCGCTGGCGGTTTCCGGTGCGCTGTTCGCGCTGTTCGTGGAAGCCGCGCCACACACCGGCTACTTCCTGTGCCTGGCGATCACCTTCGGCCTGGCGCTGCTGTCCACGGTGATCGCGCGGCGGGTGTAGCACCGCCGCATTGCGGGATTGCCGGCCAGCGGCCGGCACTACCGGGTACCCGTCCCCATGTCATCGATATCCCGGTGCAGGATGCGCCTCACCTCCAGCACCGCCTGCGGGGTTTCCTGCACGCTGTGGCCGGAGATGATCACCTTCTCCGACAGCGCGCCCGGCAGATGTGCGCTCCAGTACGGCACCAGCCCATCATCGGATTTTTCCACCGGCAGCTCCGGCTTGCGCTGGGCGATGATCGAGTGGTACTTCAGGCCCGCCTCAATCGGCAGCTGTGCGGCGGCCTTCACGAACGGATCGCTGGCCTTGAGGTTGTCGATGCTGTTCGGGATCTTCGGCTTGGCGGTGCCATCGACCTGCTGCTCGGCCTGCGCCAGCGCCATGAACACGTCCTCGAACTTGCCGAGGATTGTCAGCGGCAGGCGTACCAAGCGACCAATCAGGCGACCGACCTTGTTGCCGGCAATGTCGGTGCCCTGGTGCGGTGCGGCGATGAAGATCGCACGCTCCACGTTCGGCTGTGCCTTGAAATGCAGCAGCGGACCCAGCTTGTTCTGCACCCGCTTCAGCCGTTCCCCCTTCAGGTCGTAGTTGGCCAGCAGGTCGTTCCACAGTACATCGCCGGAATCGCTCACCAGCAGGCGCGCCAGCACGCCGCCCATGCTGTGACCGATGTAGACCATGTCCTTCGACGCACGCGTGCTGCCGTTGGGATCGAAATGCTTCAGCGTGTCGTTGAATGCATTGGCGATCTCGTAGCGGTTCAGCGCGATCGGCGCATTGGTCGGGTAATAGACCTGCCACACCTGGAACTGCTGGCGCAGCTCGGGGTCACCCATGATCTCGTTGGCCAGGTTCACCCACGCTTCCGGGCTGCTGGCCAGGCCGTGCAGCATGAAGATGATGCGGCGGTTCGGGTCCCACGGCTGCATCAGGTAGATGTGCGGCTCGCCGATGCCCTCGCTCATGCCGAACAGGGTACGCAGCGACTGCCGGGCGAAGCCACTCTGCGCCAGCCACAGGCCGTAGGCGGCAGTGAAGTTGCCGGCCAGCGGTACCTGCTCACCGTGCAGAGTGATGCGCTCGGTCGCTTCCGGCGAATAGGCATCCAGCTCGACCCGGCGCGTGCGCATCACGTCTTCCAGGCTGCTGCCCTCGAACCGCAGCAGTGCGGTGACGTTGATCGAGGACATCTCACTGAACTCGGGCACCGAATCGTCATGGCGGTGGCGGCGGCCACGACGCTCGTCGTCCTCGTCGTCCTGCGCGGTTTCAGCCTTCGGGCCGTCGGGCGCGATCACTGGCGCGACCAGTTTCGGCGGGTCCATCACCATCACCAGCTCGGCACCGAAGCCATCGCGGCGATAGGTGCTGCGCAGGCCAACGAAGCTGACCGTTCCCGCTGGCACCAGCTGCGCCGGAATGCTCTTCAGACCCAGCTGCTGGTAGTTGGAAGCCAGCGACCAGCTACCGACCGTGAGCGGCTTCGTATAGTCCTCGCCGGCCAGCGCAGCGGCGCGTGCGCGCACGAACAGCACCACCGCCGCCTTCTCGGCCGCGTAGTTGTAGTAGTCGCGCACCTGCGTCTGGCGGTCCTCGAAGGCCCGGTCGGACGGTGAGCGGCCACTGTAGAACAGGTAGGCATAGGCATAGCGCGCGGCTTCCAGCCAGGCATCCAATGCCGCATCGCTCATCGGCGGGTCGCCTGCGGCGGTCTTCTTTGGCGTCATCGCCAATGCAGCCTTCACCCACAGCTCGGACAGCGCCGACAGCCGCTGCTCGACATTGAGGTCGTCGGTCATCAGCAACGTGCTGCGGCAGACCAGGAAGTCCTTCTCGCACTGCGATTCGTCCAGGCCCGCTGCGCTGAGCGTTTCACGCGCGGCGGGGCTGAGCTTGCCAGTGTTGAGCACATCCGCGCGCTTGTTGACCAGTGAATCACTGGATTTGACCTGCTTGACGGTGACCATCGCGCAGCCGCTGCTGCCCAGCAGCAGGAAGGCGGCGAACAACACCGGCAGCAGGCGCTGCCAGCGGGTCAGAAAGAGTTGGGTCATTACTGCGGGTCCTGCTCGGTGCCGGGCACGCCCTGGCGGATCACGGTGGAGAAATGCTCGCCATCACCCAGGTCCAATGCGCGCTGGGTGATGCGGCCCTTGTCGTGCAGCTCGGCGTACGGCACGCCCGGCGTGAGTGCACCGACCTCCTGCGCGTACTCGGCCAGATAGCCGGACAGCAGCAGCCGATAGTCCAACGGCAGGCGCGGTGCGATGTGGCGGGCCAGGTCGAAGACGATGGTCGTGCAGTTGCTGGTCAGCGTGTTGTAGAAGCCCGGCTTGGCATCCAGTTCACGCGCCTGTTCGATGTACGCGGCGAACAGTTCCTTCAGCTGCGCGCGGTCCATGCCATGCAGGCGGTACAGGTAGACATCTTCGCCACGCGCGTTGGTGCGGGTGCGGATGATGTCGGTCTCTTCCGAGGCCACCAGGGTCATCTCGAACTTGCGGAAGAAGCCGCCCAGCGCGGAGAACGACTCGCCGCGCTCCTTGCGGATCTCCAGCGAGAACACCACGTGGCGTCCATCCTCGAAGCCGAACGAGATCAGCGTGTGGGCGATCGCTGGGCCCATCCAGTACGACAGCACCAGGTCGGCCGAGCGCAGCTGGTCCAGGTCGTATTCGCGGCGCACCCAGTGCGCGTCGTAGTCGGTTTCGCTGCGCCAGCTGAAGTCGCGCACGTTGTCCAGCACCACGTGGCGCCCGTCGAAGGACACCACGTGCAGGCGCTGGGCCACGTCATCGGCCCACACGCGGTCCTGGCGCGGGGTCAGCAGCAGCCACCACAGGCCGGCCAGCGCCAGCGCCGCACCGAAGGCCGTGCCCAGGCGGCGCGAGGCACGTCCCCGCGCGACCCGCCACGACGCCCACAGCGCCACCAGCAGCCACAGCACGGCCACGCCGGTGGCCAGCCAACCCGGCCCCGGCAGCTGGTAGGCCAGCAGCCCGCTCACCCACAGCGTCGCCAGCGCCATGGCACTCCCTGTCATCCAACGTCCTGCGGCGTTCACTGGCATCCTGTCGCGGTCTTGAAGCCGCATAGTTAGCCACAAGCGGGTTCACCGTGGCATCTACGGACCGTTCAGGCTGGGCAGCGCACCGTCGGCGGCGGCCTCTGCGGCCAGGTTCACTTCACAGGAGCAACGATGGGCATCACTTCCGTGGCCGGCGTTCCGGTCCAACCCCGGCACCGAGCCACCTGCCACTGCGGCACGGTCGAACTGCTGCTGGACCTGCCGGACGGTATTGTCGAACCCCGACGCTGCGACTGCTCGATGTGCCGGCGCCGGGGGGCCATTGCCGCCAGCGTCAGCCGCGCGGGCCTGCAGGTGGTGCGCGGGCAGAACCACCTGCAGCGGTACCAGTTCAACACCCATGTGGCCGAGCACTATTTCTGTGGCGTGTGCGGCATCTACACCCATCACCGGCGCCGCTCCAACCCGGAACAGTACGGCTACAACGTGGCCTGCCTGGAAGGCATCGACCCGTTCGCGCTGGGTGTGATCCCGGTCAACGATGGGGTCAACCATCCCGCCGACCGCACCGGTTAGTGGCGCGTGCGCCGTGGCGGTGCGGCAACCTTCTGCCAGGGGGCCATGCCGCTGCGGCCTGCCCGCACCGGGCGCTTCAGCCAGGGCCGGCGGGGCGTCGCCTGCGGTTCGGTGGCGACCGGGGGAGGAACAGGTCTGCGGCCGGGCCAGAGATGATCGAGCAGCCACATGGCAGGTCTCCGTGGGGGACGGGGACGACCTACGCTAGCGGCACCTGGGCAAAGAACGGGTGAGGGTGCTGCGGCAGCCAGATGACAGCCGCGCCCCCCTCAGTCCTGCGGCCGTGACCGGCCCAGGCGGCGCACCAGCACGAAGAACAACGGCACCAGCACCACTGCCAGCACCGTGCCGGAGACCATGCCGCCGATCACGCTCATGCCGATTTCACGGCGGCTGACTGCGCCCGCGCCGGTGGCCAACGCCAACGGGATCACACCGGCCACGAAGGCCAATGACGTCATCACGATCGGGCGCAGGCGCAGGCGCGCGCCCTGCAGGGCCGCCTCCACCGCTGAACTACCGGCGCGATAGCGGGCTTCGGCAAACTCCACGATCAGGATCGCGTTCTTGGCCGACAGGCCGATGGTCGTCAGCAGACCCACCTGGAAGTAGATGTCGTTGACGAACCCGGCCGCGGTAGTCGCCAGCACCGTACCAATCACGCCCAATGGGATCACCAGCACCACTGCCACCGGCACCGTCCAGCTCTCATAGAGCGCTGCCAGGCACAGGAAGATGAAGGCAATGGAGGCGATGTACAGCCACAACGTCTGGTTGCTGGCCAGTTGTTCCTGGTAGGACAGGCCACTCCACTGCAGGTCGAACCCGGGTTGATCGGCAACCAGCGCCTGCATGCGCTGCATCGCCTCGCCCGAGCTGCGGCCTTCGGCGGCGCTGCCCTGGATCTGCATCGCCGGCAGGCCATTGAAGCGCTGCTGCAGCTGCGGCCCGCGTGCCCAGTGGCTGCTGGCGAAACTGGCGAACGACGCCATCTGGCCGTTGCCACCGCGCACATACCACTGGCCGATGTCGTCGGGCACGCTGCGGTAGGGCTGATCGCCCTGCATGTAGACCCGCTTGACCCGGCCACGGTCGAGGAAATCGTTGATGTAACTGCCGCCCCAGGCCGCCGACAGCGTGGAATTGATGTCGGCCTGGGCCAGGCCCAGTGCGCTGGCCTGGGCATGGTCGATGTCCAGCCGCAGCTCGGCCTTGTCGCCCAGACCGTTCAGGCGCACCGAGGTGAGCCCGTCGTCTTCGCCGGCCGCACGCACCACCTGTTCCTGCGCCGCCTGCAGGGCCACGCGCCCGGCCGCGCTAGTGTCCTGCAGCCACAGTTCGAAGCCGCTGGACTGGCCCAGTCCACGCACCGCCGGCGGTGCCAGTACATTGACCTTGGCATCCGGCAAGCGGCGGAAGTAGGCATTGGCTCGCGTGATGATCGCCGCAGCGGTGTTGTCGCCCGTGCGCTCATCCCAGGGTTTCAGTGCGAGAAAACCCTGCCCGGCGTTCTGGCCGGTGCCGGCATTGTTGCGGCCGACCACCACGAACACCACATCCAGGTTCTGCTTTTCGTGCTCCATGAAGTAGCGGCTGATCTGCTCGCCCAATGCTTCGGTACGCGCCATCGGCGTGCCTTCCGGCGTGGAGAACTGGAAGGTTACCTGGCCCTGGTCTTCCACCGGCAGGAAGCCGGTGGGCATGCGCGCGTACAGCGCGACCATGGCGACCACCAGCAGCAGGTAGAACGCCATCCAGCGCCGCGGCCGGGTAACGACGCCACCGAGCTTTCCCTGGTAGGCCAACTGGCTGCGCTCGACGCCCCGGTTGAACGCCCGGAAGAAGCGGCCCTGCGGTTTCTGCGCCGAAGACGGCTTGAGCAGGGTCGCGCACAGCGCCGGGGTCAGCGTCAGCGCCACCAGCGCCGACAATGCCATGGCAGACGCAATCGTGATCGAGAACTGCCGGTAGATGATGCCGGTGGAACCACCGAACAGCGCCATCGGCAGGAACACCGCGCCCAGCACCACGGTGATGCCGATCAACGCGCCGGTGATCTCGCCCATCGATTTTTCGGTCGCTTCGCGCGGCGGCAGATGCTCGTCGTGGATGATGCGCTCCACGTTCTCCACCACCACGATCGCATCGTCGACCAGCAGGCCGATCGCCAGCACCATCGCGAACAGGGTCAGTGTGTTGATGGTGAATCCGGCAACGGCCAGCACGCCGAAGGTGCCCAGCAGCACCACAGGCACCGTGATCGCCGGAATCAGCGTGGCGCGCAGGTTCTGCAGGAACAGGAACATCACCACCACGACCAGAACGATGGCTTCGATGAGGGTATGGATGACCCCCTCGATCGAGACCCGCACGAACGGCGTGCTGTCACGCGGATAGGCCACCTGCAACCCCGGCGGGAAAGTCGGTCGCAGCCGTTCGATCTCCGCGCGGACCGCGTCGGCGGTGGCCAATGCGTTGGCGCCGGAGGCCAGGGTGACTGAGAAGCCGGCCGCCGGATAACCGTTGAGATAGCTGCTGGTCTGGTAGTTCTCCGCGCCAATCTCGACCCGCGCGACGTCGCCCAGCAACACCGCCGCGCCATTGGGCAGGGTACGCAGGATGATCGCGCGGAACTGCTCGGGGGTCTGCAGGCGCGACTGCGCGGTGACCGTGGCGTTGAGGCTCTGCGTCGGGCTGGACGGCATCGCGCCCAGCTCACCCGCCGTCACCTGGGTGTTCTGCGCCTGGATCGCAGCGCGCACGTCCGACGGCATCAGGTCATAGGCGCGCAGCTTGTGCGGGTCCAGCCACACGCGCATTGCGTAAGCCGAGCCGAACACGTTGATCTCGCCAACGCCGGGAATACGGCTGATCGGGTCCTGCACGTTGCTGACCAGGAAATCGGAAACATCCACCCGTTCCATGCGCCGGCTGGTGTCGTACAGCGAGACCACCATCAGCGAATCGCCCTGCGACTTGGCCACCGTCACGCCCTGCTGCTGCACTTCCTGCGGCAGCCGGTTGATGGCCTGGTTGACGCTGTTCTGCACCTGCACCTGGGCGATATCCGGGTTGGCGCTCTGGTCGAAGGTGACCGTGATGCGCGCCTGCCCCGATGACGAACTGGTGGACGAGAAATACAACAGGTGATCGATGCCTTTGATCTGCTGTTCGATCACCTGGGTGACGCTGTCTTCCACCGTCTGCGCCGAGGCACCGGTGTAGTTGGCGGTGATGTTGACCTGCGGCGGCGCGATGTCCGGGTACTGCTCCACCGGCAGCTGGGTCACCGCGATGGTGCCGAAGGCCATGATGCAGATCGCCAGGACCCAGGCGAATACCGGGCGATGGATGAAGAAGCGCGGCAGCATCTGCTCAGTCCTTCCCGGCCGGTGCCGGTGCCGGCTTCACCCGTACCGTCATGCCATCGGCCAGGCCCTGCGCGCCGGCTACCACCACCTGCTCACCGGCGGCCAGGCCATCGAGCACCAGCCACTGATCGCCCACCGCACGCGCGGTGCGGAACAGGCGCAGCCGCGCCTTGCCGTCCTTGTCCACCAGCCACGCCTGTGCCTCGCCCTTGGGGCTGCGGTCGACCGCAGCCTGTGGCACCAGCAGCGCCTGCTGGCGGGTTCCCTGCCCCACCAGCGCGCGCACGTACATGCCTGGCAGCAGCTGCCCATCCGGGTTGGGGAAACGCGCCCGCAGAGTGATGCTGCCGGTCTCCTGCTGCACGTCCACGTCGGCGAATTCCAGCGTGCCGGGCAGCGGGTAGTCGGTGCCATCGGACAAGCGCAGCCGCACCGGTGCTGTGTCGGCCTGCACGCCACCGTCGGCGATGGCGCGGCGCAGTGCCAGGTACTCATTGCTGGACTGGGTGATGTCCACGTTCATCGGGTCCATCTGCTGCACCCGTGCCAGTGGATCGGCCTGGCCCGAGGTGACCAGCGCCCCCGGCGTGAACAGCGCGCGGCCGATGCGCCCGGCAATCGGCGAGGTCACCGTGGCAAACCCCAGCCGTGTGCTGGCCGTGTCACGCGCGGCCTGTGCGGCCTGCGCCACGGCGGCAGCCTGCTGGTCGCTGGCGATCGCATCGTCCACGTCCTGGCGCGCGGCCAGCTGGTCCTTGCCCAACGCCTGCATGCGCTGCGCCCGCAGGCGCGCGGTCACCGCAGCGGCCTCGGCGGTCTTCAGGTTGGCCTGCGCCTCGTTCAGCGCCGCCTGGTACAGCGCGGGCTCGATCTGGAACAGTGGCTGCCCGGCCTTCACCCACTGGCCCTGCTCGAACAACCGCTTCACCAGCACGCCATCCACCTGCGGACGCACGTCCGATTCCTGCGAGGCAACGCTGCGCCCAGGCAGTTCCTGCTGCAGTGCCAGCGGCTGGCTGCGCAGGGTCAGCACCGTCACCTCAGGCGTCGTCGCGCCAGGCTTGGGCGCGTCCTTGCCGCAGGCGCTGAGCAGCCCCACCAGGGCGAGCGCCAGCAGCGGCAGGCCCGCGGTTCGCGGCAGCCGCCAGGCACGGTACGGACGGGAGGGGTTCGGAAGGATCATCGGCTGCAGGTTCCACGCGTGGGGGAGCGTTCGGCGCCGAATATAGAAGACGTGGCGGCACGATCCTGCTAAATGGCGCATGAAACATTTTTCATTTGCAGTCGCTGCCCACGATTGCGAGGATGCCCCTGTCCCACTCTGCACACTGGCCCATGCCGCGCGTACTCACCATCGAGGACGATCTTGTCACCGCCGAGGAGATCGCCACCGAACTGCGCAGCCACGGCTTCGACGTGGACCTGGCCAGCGACGGCAGCAACGGCCTGGCGCTGGCACGTGCAGGCGACTACGCGGTAATCACCCTGGACCGCATGCTGCCCGGCATCGACGGGCTGGCCCTGGTCACCACCTTGCGCCGCGAAGGCATCACCACGCCGGTGCTGATGATCAGCGCACTGTCGGACGTGGATGAACGCGTGCGTGGCCTGCGCGCCGGTGGCGACGACTACCTGACCAAGCCCTTCGCTTCCGACGAAATGGCCGCACGCGTGGAAGTGCTGATCCGGCGCCAGGGCCCGACTGGCGCCATCGACAACGTGCTGCGTGCCGGCGACCTGGAACTGGACCTGATGACCCGTTCGGCGCGACGCGGCGGGCATGAAATCGCGCTGCTGCCGACCGAGTTCAAGCTGCTCGAATTCCTGGTCCGCAACGCCGGCCAGGTGGTCACCCGCAGCATGCTGTTCCAGGAAGTCTGGGGCTACCACTTCGATCCGGGTACCAACCTGATCGACGTGCATATCGGCCGCGTGCGCAAGCGCATCGAACAACCCGGCCGACCGCAGCCGATCATGACCGTACGTGGAACCGGCTATGTCTTCGACGCGCAATCCTGACCACTGGCGCTCTTCCAGCAGCAGACTGCTGGGCCTGTACTGCATCCTGTTCGTGGCGTGGTCGAGCCTGCTGCTGGGCGTGATGTACTGGCGCATCTCGGATTACCTGAGTGACCTGACCGAATCGGGCCTGCAGCAGCGCGCGCACCTTTTCATGAGCTTCGACGGCCCGGCACTGGATGAAGCATTGCGCGACAGCCAGCGCTTCGATCTGCACCAGGTCTATACCTATGGGTTGTTCGACAAAGCCGGCATGCCGATGGCGGGTCCGCTGACAGCGATCCCCGAGGGACTGCCGCTGGATGGCAACTCGCATGCGGTGGACGGTTGGACGCTGGCCGATGGCCGCCACGACAACGGCGGCAGTGCGCTCGGCGTGGTGACCCGCGATGGCCGCACGCTGGTATTCGTACGCCAGAATGGCAAGCTCATGGCGGTCAACAGCATCATCCTCGATGCACTGCTGTGGGGCGTGTCGCTGACCGTCATTCCCGGCCTGGTGGGCTGGCATCTGCTGCGTCGGCGCCCGTTGAAACGTATCCAGCAGATCGAAGCGGCCACCAATCGAATTGTTGCCGGCGACCTCGGCCAGCGCCTGCCGGTCTCCAGCCGCCGCGACGAGATCGATCGGCTGTCGAGCATCGTCAATGCCATGCTGGAACGCATCGAACAGTTGATGACCGAGGTCAAGGGCGTGTGCGACAGCATTGCCCACGACCTGCGCACGCCCCTGACCCGCCTGCGTGCCCACCTGTACCGCATGCGCGTGGGCCTGGACGAACGGGACCCGCATGCCGATCCACTGGACAAGGCGCTGGCCGAGACTGACATGCTGATGGCGCGCTTCGCCGCGCTGCTGCGGGTGTCGGAACTGGAGAGCCACCAGCGACGTTCGGCCTTCGACGCGGTCGACGTCTCCGAGCTGCTGCAGGAACTGCACCAGTTCTACCTGCCACTGGCCGAAGAGAAGCAGCAGTTGCTGGAGCTGCAGGTGGACCCGAAGGTGGGCCCGCTGCGTGGCGACCGCGAGCTGCTGTTCGAAGCGCTGGCCAACCTGCTGTCCAACGCTCTGCAGTTCACCCCTGCACACGGCCGCATCCTGCTGCGTGCGGTCGATGATCACGGCGCCCCGAGGATCGATGTGATCGACAACGGGCCGGGCATTCCGCCACAGGACCGCACGCTGATCTACCAGCGCTTCTTCCGTGGCAGCAGCGCCGGCCAGGGGCCTGGATTCGGCCTGGGCCTGTCGATCGTGGCCGCCATTGCCGGCCTGCACGGCTTCCGTGTCCGCGCCGGCAGCGCCCCCGGTGGCGGCGCCTGGATGAGCATCCGCGGCGCGACGGACGGCCTGCCCTGACGCCGGGCCAGGGCGCCCCAATCGCACTTGGGAATCATTTGTATTTGAGGGCGGGCATCCGGATAATCCGCCGTCACCGCCCTTCCCGGATCACTCCCGATGCCCGCTCTGCCGTCGCGTCCGCTGCTGTACACGCTCGCCCTGCCCACCCTGCTGGCCTCGGCCATCGCCCAGGCCCAGGACACCCCGGCGGCGCGCACCCTGGACAAGGTAACGGTGGTGGCCGAGCGGGCCAGCACCGCGACCAAGACCGACACCGCCCTGACCGAGACGCCGCAGGCGATCAGCGTGGTCACCCAGCAGCTGTTCACCGATCGCGGCGCGCACAACCTGCAGGAAGTGCTGCGCTACAGCGCCGGCGTCACCGCCGATGCCTGGGGCCTGGATACCCGCAACGATGCCACCTCGGTGCGCGGGCTGGACCCAGTGCAGTACCAGGATGGCCTGCGCCGCAGCTACGGTTTCAGCCCCCTCGCCCGCCCGGAAATCTATGGCCTGGAGCGGGTGGAAGTGCTGCGCGGCCCGTCCTCGGTGCTGTACGGTGCCGGCGCCACCGGCGGCATCATCAATGCAATGAGCAAGCGCCCGACCTTCGGCACCCTCAACGGCGAGGTCGGCGTGCAGCTCGGCAGTTTCGACCGCAGGCAGCTGCAGGGTGACATCGGCGGCGCATTGAACGATGCCGGTACGCTTGCCGGCCGCTTCGTCGGGCTGATGCGCGAATCGAACATGCAGACCGATGTATTGAAGGATGACCGCGTCTATCTGGCACCTTCGATCAGCTGGCGCGGTGAACGCAGCACCTTGACCCTGCTGGCCAGCTATCAGCATGACAAGACCGGCTCCAGCCAGCAGTTCCTGCCGCTGGCCTCGACCCTGCTTGCCCCGCCCGGACGCCGCCTCGACCCGTCCACCTTCATCGGCGATCCCGACTTCGACCGCATCGACTCGCGCGTCTACAGCCTGACCGCGCTTTTCGACCACAGCTTCAACGACACGCTCAGCCTGCGCTCGGCAGTGCGTTACATCGATGGCAGGACCACTCTGCAGCAGATGTACGTGGACAGCTACAGCAATCCGGAAAATCCCTTCATCGACGCCGAGCGCCGCGTGGTCAACCGCACGGCCTATGGCACCCGCCCCGACGTGCAGATCTTCAGCGCCGACAATGCGCTGCAGTTCGACTTCGCCACCGGTGCCTTCCAGCATCTGCTGCTGGCCGGCGTGGACTACAGCCAATACAAGGAGCAGCTGCAGCGGCTGGACGCCACCGGCACGCCGATCGACATCTACACCCCGGTATCGGTCGCACCGATCGTGCGTGGCTGGGATCGTCAGCCGGACCAGACCTCCACCCAGCTGGGTGTCTATGTGCAGGACCAGATCCGCTGGGCCGACCGCATCTCGCTGGTGCTGGGCGCGCGCCGCGACCATGCACGCTCGAAGACCGAAGGCCAGCCCAGCCAGACCGACAACGCCACTACCTACCGCGCCGGGCTGATCGGCGAACTTGGCGCGGGTGTTTCGCCCTACCTGAGCTACAGCGAATCGTTCCTGCCGGTATCCGGCCAGGATCTGTTCGGCAGCGCCTTCAAGCCGATGCGCGGCCGCCAGTCCGAGGCCGGCATCAAGTGGCAACCGGCGCGCAACCTGCTGCTGACGCTGGCGGCATACCGCATCACCGAAACCAACCGGCAGACCAACGATCCGGACAATGTGCTGAACGTGGTGCAGACCGGGCAGATCCGCTCCAAGGGCGTGGAGCTGGAAGGGCAGTTCCAGTTCGCCAACGACCTGACGGTCACCGCTGCCGTTGCGCGCAACGAGGCCGAGGTCAGCCGCAGCAACTTCGCATTGGAAGTAGGCCAGCGCCTCAACGACACCCCGCTGGACCTGGCCTCGGCCTGGGTGTCGAAGGGCTTCCAGCTGGATGATGCCGCACGCCTGCGCCTGGGCCTGGGCGTGCGCCATGTGGGCAATACCGTGTCGCTGGGCAATGGCGGGCGCATCATCACGCCCAGCTACACGCTGGCAGACGCCTTGGTGGAAGTACAGGTGACTGACTGGACGATGGCGTTGAACATCACCAACCTCACCGGCAAGCGCTACTACGCGCCGTGCCGCACCTTTGGCGACTGCTTCGCCGGCTACCCGCGCGTGGTGACCGGCACCATCAGCTATCGGTTCTGATCACGGCCAACGCTGGCCGCTGCAGCAGCAGGTGCAACAGCACCGCGCATGCGGCGGTCAGCAGCGCCAGGACACGCAGCAGTATCGCCAGCGCCTCGGCACTGGCCTGCTGCAGCTGTGCGCCGCTCATCGCCGGAAGCAGTGCCTGCGCCTGTGCCTGCGCCCCCGTGGCCAGATAGGCACCGGCACGCGCCAGCGATGCAGGCGATGCTCCCTGCAGCTGGTGGCCGATCAGCAGCGCAAGCAAGGCGGTGACTGCGGCCAATGCGATGCCTTCACCGGCCACCCGTACGGTTCCGAAGATGCCGGCGGCCATGCCCGCACGCTGCACCGGCACCACACTGACCGAAAGCCCATCCATCAAGCCCCACGGCAAGGCCGTTCCAGCGCCGATCAGCATCAGCAACGGCACCCACTGCGACGGCGACGGATGCGATGCGTGGCGCGACAACAGGTACAACCCAGAGGCACAGACCAGCAGGCCCAGCGTGCACAGCCGCGTACTTCCAACGCGTTCCGCCCAGCGCGCGGCCAGCATCGGCAGCACCAGCATCGGCGCAGACAAGGCCAGCATCTGCAGCCCGACCAATGTCGCGCTCTGTCCATGCACGCCCAGCAGCTGCAGAGGCAGCACCACCAGCAGCACCACGTAGCCGAAGCAGGTTGCGACCGGCAGCAGCTGGACACCGAGGAACGCCGGTTGCGAGAACAGCGAGAGGTCCAGCAACGGTGAGCGGTGCAGTCGTTCGATGCAGACGAATACCCCGCCCAGCACCAGCGTCGCCAACAGCGCCAGTTGCACGCGCATGGCATGCAGGCCGAATTCACCCAGCCACAGCAGGGCCAGGGTCAACGCCGCCAGCATCAGGCTGAAACCCAGCATGCCGCCGACATCCAGCCGCCCGCGTTCGCCATGGCTTTCGGACAACGCGCGCGCGCCCACGGCGAACGCCGCCAGCGTCAGTACACCGCCCGCGGCGAACACACTGCGCCATCCCAATGCCTGCAACAGCAGACCCGCGAGCAGCGGCCCCAGCGCCAGCCCCGCACCGAATGTGGTGCCCAGCAGGGCGAACACACGGGCACGCACCGGGCCCTGCCAGGCATGCGCCAGCGCAGCGGTGCCGGACGCCAGCGCCGCTGCAGCGGCAACGCCCTGCAGCCCGCGCGCCAGATCCAGCCACAGCAGCGTGGGCGCAAGGCAGACGACGGCAGTGGCGATGCTGAAGCCCGCCGTACCCAGCAGGAACAACCGCCGTCGACCATAACGATCGGCCAGGCCACCGGCAGCGAGCAACAGGCTGCCGAAGGTGAGCATGAACGCATTGGTCACCCAGGCCAGCGCGGTGGGCGACGACGCCGCGGAACGGGCCAGCGCCGGCACCGCGACGGCACCGGCCGAGAAGGACAACGGCAGCGCCAGTGCAGCCAGGCAGACCGCGAGCAGCGTCCAGCGCTGATGTGTGTGGGAAGGTACGGGGAGCATCGAAACCGGGGCCATGCGGGCCTCCATCCATCAGGGGCATTGATGATGGACAGGCCGCTATTCCTGAAAAACAGGCTCGATGGACGTTGATTACGGCCCAATGGTCCGTAATCATGCCCGCATGGATTCCATCTCTGCCCTGCTGGCCTTCGTCCGTACCGCCGAAGCAGGCAGCATCGTCGGCGCCGCTCGCGTCCTCGGCCTCTCCGCGTCGGCCGTGGGCAAGCGCATCGCCCGCCTTGAACAGGAACTCGGCACGCGCCTGTTCCAGCGCACCACCCGCCGCGTGCACCTCACCGACGAAGGCGAACTGCTGCTGCAGCGCTGCCGACGTGCGTTGGATGAACTTTCCGAAGCGCAGGCAGACCTGGCGCAGCGACAGCACGCCCCCAGCGGGCTGCTGCGCATCGGCCTGCCCACCATCGGCTACCGCTTCCTGCTGCCGGTGCTGCCTGGCTTCCAGCAACGCTACCCGCAGGTGCAGCTGGAACTGGACTTCAACGACCGCATCGTCGACGTGGTCAGCGAAGGCCTCGACGCGGTGATACGCAGCGGTGAACTGGCCGATTCCAGCCTGACCGCACGGCGGCTGGGCGGCTTCCGTTTCATCCTCTGTGCGGCGCCGGGCTATCTGCAGGCCCATGGCACGCCCGGTGATGTGAGCGAGCTGCGCCTGCATACCGCGCTGCGCTTCCGTTACCCCACCACCGGAAAGCTGCACCCGTGGCAGCTGCCGGGCATCGAAGGCGATGCTGGAGCGCGCCTTCCCACGGCGATGACCTGCAACAACATGGAGGCCGTGCTGGCCGCTGCGATCGGTTGCATGGGCCTGGCCTGGATGCCTGACTTCCTCGCAGCCGACGCGCTGGCCGATGGCCGCCTGCAGCGGGTACTGCCAGCACTGCCCACGCACCAGGGGCAGTTCTCGTTGCTATGGCCCGGTGGGCGCCATCCCAGTGCACGCCTGCGGGTGTTCATCGACTATGCCGTTGCGCATCTGTTCCAGGGCGACAAGGCGTAGCAGGTCCACAGAATCAGTTGGTGCCCGCCGTCTGCAGGAAATTGCGCAGCACCGGCGACGGCTGTTCCGGCCGCATGCAGAACGGCAGGTCGAAACGCGCTGCTTCGTCCTCCAGCACGCGATAGACGATCTCCTGCGGGCGGAAGCTGGCCATGCTGGCCGGGACGATCGCCACGCCGGCATCCACCGCCACCAGCGACAGCACCGCATGCATGCCCTGCGCTTCCTGCACGACGCGCGGGGTGAATCCCGCCGCAGTGCACAGGCCCAGCACCTGCGCGTGGAAGCCGATGCCCTCGCCCGCCGGCCATGAAACGAACGGTTCTTCAGCCAGCATCGCCACACTGACCTCCGGCGCGTCGGCCAGCGCATGAGCGCGCGGCAGCGCAATCGCCAGGCGGTCATGGTCGAAGTCGTGCAGTACCAGCTCGGCGGCGGGAATCGGTGGAATCAACACGCCAACGTCGATGCGCTGCTCACGCAGCCACAACTGCTGCTGGCGCGACGTGGCTTCCTGCAGGTGCAACTGCACCTGCGGGAACTGCTGGCGGAAGCGGCGGATCAGGCCCGGCAGGCGACCATACAGGGCACTGCCGACATAGCCCACGCGCAGGCTGCCGGACTGCCCCGCTGCGGCTTCGCGCGTGCGCTGCAATGCCTGCTCGGCCTGCTGCAGCGTTGCCCGCGCCTCCACGAGCAAGGTCTGCCCGGCCACGGTCAGGCCCAGCGTGCGGTTTCCGCGGACGATCAGCTCACTTCCGAGTTCGTCTTCCAGCCGTCGTATTGCCGCGGTCAGCGGCGGCTGCGACATGTGCAGGCGAGCGGCGGCGCGGTGGAAATGCAGTTCTTCGGCCACGGCCACATACTGGCGAAGCAGGCGCAGGTCGATCATCTCGAAGCAGGCAGTGGGAACCCGCCTAGGGTACGCCCTCAGCCGCGCACGTCGACGCTGGCGCGGGCGATGGCCGGCCACTGCAGCGCCACCGACTCGATGCTGTCGGCACTGACCGCGCGCAGATCCCTTGGGTATGCCACATGCTCGGCCTCCTGCATGCGCAGTGCGTGGAACTGGCCGTTGCTTGCGCGCAGCACCCAGCCGCCGTCCTGGCAGCGCGTGGATACCAGATAGGCCACACCGTGCGCAACAGCTTCCGGATGCAGCTCATCGGGCTCACCATCGATGCCCCACATGCGCGTCTTTGCCACCGGCGAAACCGCATTGACCAAGATGCCATGCTCGGCACCTTCCAGTGCCAGCACATTGACCAGACCAAGCGCGGCCAGCTTGCCCACCGCGTAAGCGGACAGCCCGCGCTGTGCGTACTGCGGATACAGCGCGCGATCGGACGTGGTGATGACGATGCGCCCACCGCCCGCCGCGCGCATTGCCGGCCACGCCGCCTGCGCCAGCCACAACGGCGTCTTCGCGGCCAGGCACAGCATCTGCTCCAGCGCATCGTCCTCGATCGCTTCCAGCGTCTGGTACTCGACCCAGCCGGCGTTGTGGATCAGGAAATCGATGCGGCCGTGCTGCTGCAGCAGATCCTGCACCAGCCCGTGGCAGCCCGTGCGATGGTCGATGGGATCACTGACGGCCTGCACCGATAGCCCCCGCGCCTGCAACGCTTCGGCACTGTGCTGGATGCGAAGCGGATCGGTACCACGGCCATCGGTGCCGGCACCGACGTCATGCATCACCACATGCGCGCCACGCTCGGCCAGCAGGCGGCTGTAGGCCAGGCCCAGTCCACCGGCGGCGCCGGTCACCAGACCCACCTGGCCTTCGAAGGAAATACGCGAGATCGGCTTCATGCGCCCAGCTTCAACCAAGCACGCAGGCCGCAGCCAATACTGTTCACCGCCCTCCACGATACGCGCACGCTATCGTCGGAAAGGGGACGGAGGGGATTAAGTCGTTTCAGGCACAGTAGGGCCGATTACGACTTAATCCCCTCCGTCCCCTTTTTCGTTCAGCGGCTGAAGCGGCGCGCGCCTGCCACGCAGATCACCGCGACCACGGTCACCAGCACCATGCTGAGGCTGACCGCTTCGTGCAGCAGCAGCGCGGCCAGGGCCAGGCCGAAGAAGGGCTGCAGCAGCTGCAGTTGGCCGACGGCGGCGATACCGCCCTGCGCCAGCCCGCGGTACCAGAACAGGAAGCCGATCAGCATGCTGAACACCGCCACGTAGCCCAGCGCCCACCACGCCGACGCACCGACCGCGGTGAACGAGGCCGGGCGCATCAGCACTGTCAGCGGCAGCATCACCGGCAACGCCAGCAGCAGCGCCCAGCTGATCACCTGCCAGCCACCCAGATGGCGGGCGAGCCGACCGCCCTCGGCATAGCCCAGCCCGCACACCACGATCGCCGCCAGCATCAGCAGGTCAGCCTGCAGCGAGGCCTCGATGCCGTTGCGCACCGCATAGCCGACCACGCAGGCACTGCCCAGCAGCGAGAACAACCAGAACGCCGGGCGCGGTCGATCGCCGCCGCGCAGCACGCCGAACACCGCAGTGCTCAGTGGCAGCAGGCCGAGGAACACGATGGTGTGTGCCGATGACGCATGCCGCAGCGCGAGCGCGGTCAACAGCGGAAAGCCGACCACCACCCCCAGACTGACCACCACCAGGCCTGGCAGGTCATTGCGCCGCGGCCACGGCTGGCGCAGCAGAAGGAGCAGGCCAAGGCCGAGCACAGCGGCAATGGTCGCGCGTGCAGCAGTGACGAATCCGGCGTCCAGCTGCAGCACCGCCAAGCGGGTGGCCGGCAGGGAGCCCGCGAAGATCACCACACCGATGAAGCCATTGATCCAACCACTCGCCGACCGTTCCACACCTGTACTCCTGAAGGTGCCGGACGATGCCCGGCTGGACCTGTATGGAAGCATCCAGCGCGGAACGACCCCAGCTACAATCCAGTACAGTCGCAAGTAACTGTACTGCCCACACTTCCACTACGGTTCCGCCATGCCACGTTCGCTCACCCGCATCGAATCGGTCATCCAGACCGTCCGCACCCGCATCGGTGCGCGGGTGGATGGCCCCGGCTCCCGCCTGCCCTCGGTACGTGCGCAGGCGGCGGCGATGGGGGTGTCGGTCTCGACCGTGGTCGAGGCCTACGAGCGCCTGGCCGCCGAAGGCCTGATCAGTGCGCGCGCAGGATCCGGCTTCTACGTCAGTGGGCCGGCCGCACCGCTGGCGCTGGCTGAAATGGAGCCGCGGCTGGACCGCGCGGTGGATCCGCTGTGGGTGTCGCGGCAATCGCTGGAAACGCCGGCGGGCCACCTCAAGCCGGGCTGCGGCTGGATGCCCAGTGATTGGCTGTATCACGATGGCGTGCGCCGCGGCCTGCGTCGGCTCGCACGTGCCGATGCATCACAGCTGGTCGACTACGCCGGCCCGCTCGGGCTGCCCGCATTGCGCCAGCTGCTGCAACGGCGCAGCGCGGCGCTGGGCATCGATGCGCCGATGGAGCAGATCCTGCTGACCGAATCCGGTACGCACGCGGTCGATCTGCTCTGCCGTTTCCTGCTCAAGCCCGGCGACTGCGTGCTGGTGGATGACCCGAGCTACTTCAACTACCACGCGTTGCTGAAGGCGCACCAGGTGCAGGCCATCGGCGTGCCGTACACGCACAGCGGCCCGGACCTGGAGGCGTTCGCGCAGGCAGTTCAGGCGCATACGCCGCGGCTGTACATCACCAACTCAGGCCTGCACAACCCGACCGGCGCGGTGCTTTCCTCCAGCACCGCGCACCGCCTGCTGGGCCTGGCCGAACGCAATGAACTGATCATCGTCGAGGACGACATCTTCGCCGACTTCGAACTGCAGCCTGCACCGCGGCTGGCCGCGCTCGATGGACTGTCGCGGGTGATCCACGTCGGCAGCTTCTCCAAGACGCTGTCGGCGGCTTCGCGCTGTGGCTACATCGCTGCGCGCCACGACTGGATCGAGGCGCTGACCGACCTGAAGCTGGCCACCAGCTTCGGCGGCGGCCATCTGGCGATGCAGTTGATGCACATCGCGCTGACCGACAGTGGCTACCGCCGCCATATGCAGTCGGTACGTTCGCGCCTGGCCGATGCACGTCGGCACACGCTGCGGAAATTGCACACGCTGGGCATCACCCCGTGGCTGCAGCCGGAAGCCGGTCTGTTCCTGTGGTGCCAACTACCGGATGGCCGCGACGCCGCTGCACTGGCGCGGCAATGCCTGCGCGAGGGCATCGTGCTGGCGCCGGGCAACGCGTTCAGCCAGTCGCAGCGCGCGGCCGACTATGTACGTTTCAACGTTTCGCAGTGCCAGGACCCGAGGATCTGGCAGGTACTGGCGCGCGCGCTGCGTTGAGCTGGTAATGCGCGACCAGCGTATCCACCACCACGCGCACGCCCGGCAACTGGCCGCGACGATGCGGCAGCAGCACGCTGGTGGTCACTTCGCCGGCATGCCACGCCGGCAGCACCTGCTGCAGGCGGCCGGCGGCAAGGGCTGCGGCACACAGGCTGTGTGGCAACACGGTGATGCCAAGACCCGCTTCGGCCGCCGCGATCAGCAGCTGCGATTCATTGCCGACCAGCGCCACCTTCGGCTCCACCTGCACGGTGCGGGCGTCGGGGCCGTGCAGCGTCCAGCGCGTTGCATGACGCGCGGTCAGCAGGCCGGCATGCGCACGTAGCTGCTCGGGCGTATCCACTGCCGGCGCGGCTGCCAGATAGCCAGGGGACGCCACCAGCACGATGCGCTCGCTGCCGAGCATTCGCTGCACCAACCCGGAATCCGGCAGCGGACCGAAGTGACTGCGCAGAGCGATGTCGATGCCCTCCTGAGCCAGATCGATGAAACGATCACTCACTTCAACTTCGATGCGCAGCCGTGGATAGCGGCGGGCCAGTGCAGGCAGGCACGCGGCGAGCTCGCCCTGCACCACC
The DNA here is from genome assembly GCF_029836955.1 of Stenotrophomonas sp. GD04054. Lineage (NCBI taxonomy): Bacteria > Pseudomonadati > Pseudomonadota > Gammaproteobacteria > Lysobacterales > Lysobacteraceae > Stenotrophomonas > Stenotrophomonas sp. GD04054. The sequence goes on from NZ_JAOECR010000015.1 coordinate 31,428, forward strand.
GGAATCGAAGCGCTGATGCGTACGGTGCCGCTGGGTTCGGCCTGGCGGTCGCGGACGATGGCCTCGGCGGCCTCGACCTCAGACAACGCTGCGCGTGCGCGCTCGAAGAACTCCTGGCCGACCTCGGTCAATGCGAAGCGGCGCGAACTGCGTTGCAGCAGCCGTACCTGGAGCTGTTCTTCCAGCAGCGCCACGCGCTTGCTCAGGGTCGAGCGCGGCAGGCCCAGATGGCGCCCGCCTGCGGCGAAACCGCCCTGCTCCACCGCAGTCACGAACAGGGCCAGATCGTTGAGGTTGAGCATGCGCAACGTCCACATATGTAGACTTCAGGATGCCATTCGCACGGCTTCCGGAGCAATGTCCACGCGGGCACGCTTTCCTCACCCGCCGCATCGCGGCTCGAACCGGAAACCTGCCATGACCCCGATCCTCTTCTACGGCGTGCCCTCGGGCTGCTCGTTCGGCTCCATCATCGCGCTGGAGTGGCTGCGCCAGCCGTATCACCTGTGCCGCATCGAGATGCCCGGCCAGGTGCAGGGCGAAGACTACCACCGCCTCAATCCACTGGGCGAAACCCCGACCCTGCGAACCACACAGGGCGAGCTGCTCAGCGAGAGCCTGGCCATCCTCAACCACCTGGCCGCGAAGGGCATCGCACAGGGCCTGGGCTTCGCACAGGGCACCTCCGGCTTCGATCGCCTCAACCATCGGCTGGCCTATCTCAACACCAGTTTCTTCGGTGCCTACGCGCCGCTCTGGCACGCACTGGAGCATGCGGAAGGCGATGAAGGCGAGGCGCTGCGTGCCTATGGCACGACCAAGGTGCGCCACGCCCACCAGGCGCTGGAGCAGATGATCGGCACGGACCCGTGGCTGCTGGGCGAACAGCGCAGCTTTGCCGACGCCTACTTCGCAGGCATCGCGCGCTGGAACGACTATCACCAGGTGGTCGATCGACGCGAGTTCCCAAGGGTGCAGCAGCTGTTCGAGCGCCTGCAGGACGACGCCGGCGTGCAGTTCGCCCACGCCATCGAAGCGCAGCAGCCGGCAACCAGCGGCGGTGGATTCCTCGGCGAGGTGCGGCTGGAAGACGTGCTTGAGGCCGCAGCGGCCTGAGCCCTATCCTGCCCGTGCGGCAGCGGCGCGCAATGCCTCTTGCGCGCCGCGCTACAGTGGTATGTCCCCCGCTGCAGGAATCCGCGCATGTCCACGTTCTCCGATCCGCAGGCGGTGGCCCGCTATGCCGAAGCGCCGCTGCGCCAGGTGCCTGGCTTCCTCGCCCTGCAGCAGATGAGCCGGCTGCTGCTGGCCGAACGTGTTCCCGCTCAGGGCCGCGTGCTGGTGCTGGGTGCCGGTGGCGGGTTGGAACTGAAGGCCTTCGCCGAGGCGCAGCCGGGCTGGCAGCTGCTGGGGGTCGACCCGGCCGCGCCGATGCTGGCCCTGGCCGAGCAGACACTGGGTCCGCTGATGTCGCGCGTGCAGTTGCTGGAAGGCTATATCGACGATGCACCCGATGCGCGCTTCGACGGTGCCAGCTGCCTGCTGACCCTGCACTTCCTCGATGCCGCGCAGCGCCTGCACACGCTGCGCGAACTGCACCGGCGCCTGCAACCCGGCGCGCCACTGGTGGTGGCGCACCACAGCGTGCCGCAGGACCCGGCCGGCAAGCTGCGCTGGTTACAGCGCTACGCAGCGTTCGCCGAAGCCTCGGGGGTTGCCCACGCCGATGCGCAGCGCGCGATCGACGCCATTGCCGAACGGTTGCCGCTGCTGGCACCCGAGCAGGAGGTCGCACTGCTGCAGGAGGCCGGCTTCGACGGTGTGGAGCTGTTCTACGCCGGCTTCAGCTTCAAGGGCTGGGTGGCGTACACCGGGTGATGCCTACGGCACCACCGTGATGCCGATACGCTGCATCAACAGCGCCACCTGCTGCACATCCAGCGTGGCGCCACGCAGGTTGGTGCTGCGCAGGTCCAGCTCGCCCAGCTCGGAGTTGGTCAGGTTGCAGTCTGTGAAGTTGGCACTGTTCCAGTCGATCCCCTCGAACTGGCCACCGGACAGATCCGAACCGGCGAAACTGGCACCGCTCACGTTCGCGCCATCCCAGCGGTTCTCCCACAGTTCGCACTTTTCCAGCGTCACTCGCGAGAAATTGGCATAGCGCAGGTTCGATTTCTTGATGAAGGCACTGCAGAACCAGCTGCGCGTGGTGATCTGGTTCATGAAGCTGGCGTTGCTGAAATCCGCGCCCTGCGCACGGCACTCGCTGATCTCCAGGCCCAGCGCCTTGATGAAACTGAAGTGGCACATGCTGATGTCGCAACTACGGAAGCTGGCTTCCTTCAATGTGGCGCCGTTGAAGCGGCAACCGGCGCGGTTTTCAGCGTCGTAGAAGCTGCAGTTGATGAACTCGGTGGCGGTCAGGTCCGCGCCGGAGAAATCGCATTCGTAGAACTGCTGGTCGACCACTTTCTGGCCGGTGTACTGGTCCGCGCCGATGCGCAGCTTGCGGTGAACGGTGGGGGACATCGTGGATTCCATGCCAGGTGCCCCGCCATAATGCCGGGCCGCGAGGGCGATCCATAGACGCTGGCGCGGTCGGGTTCACCGACAGTCCAGCCGATCTGTGACCACGCCCGCCCAATGCACGTTGTTGCACGTTAATGCACGAACGTGCAGAATTGCGTCATGAGCTCCGATCCCAGCCCCCTCCCCGCCCAGCGCACCCTGCAGATCCTCGAGGAACTGCGCCAGCAGGGCCGCGTGGTCGCCGCCGAACTGGCGCGCCGCTATGCCGTCTCCGAAGATTCGATCCGCCGTGATCTGCGCGAGCTGGCCGCCCAAGGCCTGTGCCAGCGTGTCTACGGCGGCGCCGTGCTGCCGCCCCCCAAGGAACGCCCGCTACGCGAGCGACTGACCCGCGACCGCGGCGACAAGTCCGAGCTGGCCGCCCGCGTCTGCGCGCTGCTGCAGCCCGGCCAGGTCGTACTGCTCGACGCCGGGTCGACCAACCTGGCGATCGCCCAGCAGCTGCCGACCGCTCTCGGCCTGACGGTGATCACCAATGCTCCGCAGATCGCCACCGCCGCCAGCATGCTTGAAGGCACCTCGGTGCAGCTGATCGGCGGCCGCCTGGCCAGCGGTGGCGGCGCGGTCGGCGCTGAAGCGTTGGCGCAGGTGCAGCGCCTGCGCGCCGACGTATACCTGCCCGGCCCCTGCGCAGTGGACGGCGACACCGGCGTCTGGGCAATGGATGCGGAAGAAGCCACGCTGAAACGCGCGATGGTGGCCTGCAGCAGCCGCGTCATCGTCGCCGCCACCACTGAAAAGCTCGGTGCCCGCGGTAACTGGCAGATCGCCAGCCTCGACGAGATCGACGACCTGGTGCTGACCACCACCGCGCCCCCCGCATTGGCGGCGCGCTTCCGCGCCGCAGGCATCGCGGTACACCCCACTCCGCCCTGACCGTACCGCTCATGTCCCTTGCCAACCGCGCGCGTGCCGAACAGCACGCGACCCGCGCTGCGTTCTTCATTCCCGGCTTCGCCACTGCGCTGTGGGCCACCCTGGTGCCATTCGCCAAAGCGCGCACCGACATCAACGACGCTACGCTGGGCCTGGTGCTGCTCTGCCTCGGTGCCGGTTCGCTGCTGGCCATGCCGCTGTCCGGTGTACTGGCCGCACGCCTGGGCTGCCGGCGGGTGATGGTGGCCAGCAGCCTGCTGATCTGCCTGACCGTGCCCGGCCTGGCGCTGGCCGGTTCGGCCTGGTCACTGGGGCTGGTGCTGTTCGTGTTCGGCGCCGCCGTGGGCGCGATGGACTGCACGATGAACGTGCAGGCCGTCATCGTCGAGCGCGAAGCGCGGCGCGTGATGATGTCCGGCTTCCATGCCTTCTTCAGCATCGGCGGCTTCCTCGGCGCGGCCACCATGACCGTGCTGTTGTCCGCACAGCTGCCGCCACTGGCATCGGTGCTGATCGGCGTCGGCGCCATGCTGCTGGTGATGCTGCTGTCGGCGGCGTACTGGCACAGCGAACGCATGCCGCACGACGCACCGATGCTGGCCCTGCCGCACGGCATCGTGCTGTTCATCGGCGTGCTGGCGTTCGTCGCCTTCCTCGGTGAAGGCGCGATGCTGGACTGGAGCGCGGTCTTCCTCAGCGATGTGCGTCGCGTCGATGCCAGCCTCGCCGGTATCGGCTATGTAACCTTCACCCTGACCATGACCGTGGCGCGCCTGTTCGGCGACGCACTGGTGGCACGCGTAGGCCGTGAGCGCGCGATCGTGTTCGGCGCGCTGCTCGCCGCCGCGGGAGTGCTGGTGCTGACCCTGGTCACGCCGTGGCAGGCGTCGCTGGTGGGCTATGTGCTGGTCGGCCTCGGCTGCGCCAACATCGCACCCGCGCTGTTCTCGCTGGCCGGCCACCAGACCCGCATGCCCGGCGCACTGGCAATCACCGCCGTTTCCACGCTGGGCTTTGCCGGCATCCTTGCTGGCCCAGCACTGATCGGTTTTGCTGCCAACCACTTCGGCCTGATCGCTGCGTTCATCGGCGTGGCCACGGCCTTGTTGCTGGTGGCCGTGTCCACACGTTGGCTGCGGATGTAGCCCAGGGCCTCAGCGCCGCCTGTGCCGCAGCTTCATCCGCAATCGCCGATAGCCGATCACCGTCGCCGTGGCACACAGCGCGGTGCCAGCAGCACTCAGCAGCAGCAACACCGCCAGCCGGGCACCTTCCTGGCGCAGCATCGCCGGCAGGTCCCAGCTGTGCAGGAAGTAGAACAACCAGCGCCCCACGCGCTCGCGATGCCCCATCGTCAGCAACGGGTCGCCGGTGGCCTGATCGAGATAGACGCGCGTCGCCTCGGCATCGCCGAAGTCCACCACTGCTACCGGGAAGCGGCGTACCGCTGCACCATTCATGGCTTCGGGCGCACGCGGATAGAAGTAGGCATCCGCTGCCTGCTGCACCACGAAGCCCTGCATCGGCGCAGCGGACAGCGCACGCACCTTCTGCTGCAGCCACGCTGCCGGCAGCAACCGCGCAACCTGCAAGTGCCCATTGCCGCTGGACACGATGCGGGTCTCGCCCCGCCCGTCCAGCAGCACTGCGAACAGCTCGCCTCCGATGCGGCGCCACTGGATCTCGACCGGTTGGAAGCGCTCAGCATCGGCCACCGCCAGAAGCTTCACCGGCTCACCCAACGCGCCATCCACCGTTACCGCGCTGCCACGATAGCGCTCAACATCGATCGCTTCACGCGTGCTGCTGAAGACTCCCAATGGATTCATCGACATCAGCCCGCTGAAGATCCAGGTGAACACGAAGGCCGCAGCCATCAGTCCGATCAGATGGTGCCAGCGCATCCACGGTTCGACGTACGGCGTCTTCGCACCGGAGCGGTAGCGCCCGCGGAAACGCCAGCGCCACACACCCACCACGATGCCGCTGACCGCCGCCACCGTGCACAGCGCGGACAGCACGATCACCACCCACGTCCACACCGGATCCACCGACTGCATGCGCAGGAAATACAGCCAGTGCAGCCAGGCCCCCACATAGTTCCAGCGCTGCTGTACATGCGGTGCGTCCAGCACCACTTCACCGGTGCGCGAGGACACATACAGGTCGCCCGGCTGTGCACCGCCCACCTCGACGCGATACAGCGGCCGATGCGCGTCCAGTGCACGCGAATGCGTCCAGCGGTCCTCGTCCACGCGCGTCGCACCCACGAAGGCCTGGCCGCCGGCGAACTGTGCAGCGGATGCTTCGGCGCGCTGTGCCGACACTGGCAGCAGGGCTTGGCCGGTGACGGCTGACCACGCCCCCACGTTGCTTCCCGCGCGAACCACATACGCAGGCTCGCCACGCAGCGTGGTCAGTGCCACGGTCTCCGGCTCGGCCTGCACGGCTGCAGGCAGCACCGACAGCCCGCGCAGATCGCGGGCCTCCGGCAGCACCGGCAATGCCGCCAGACGTTCACCGGGCGTCAGCTTCGGGTAGCCGATGAACAACATCACCATGCCGCTGACGAACCACAACAGCATCAGCAGGCATCCGCCGATGCCGAGCCAACGGTGCACCAGGTAGGTCCAGCGCTTGGCAGTGGATCGCAGCGACATGGTGCGCGTCCTCAGAAGCGATGGTCGACGGTGAACTCGACGCGCCGGTCCGCGCCCAGCAGCCACTGCGTGCTGGTGTAGTACGCGGTGGCGTAGTACGCCTTGTCGAACACGTTGAACAATCGCGCTGACAATCGCGTGCGCGGTGCCGCCTGCCAGGTCAGTGCCAGATCGGTCGTGCTGTAGCCGGGCAGCTCCAATGTGTTGGCGTTGTCGGCATAGCGCTTGCCGACATAGCGAACGCCACCCGCCGCACTCCAGTCCGGTGCGAACTGCCAGCTCAACCACACATTGGCCAGGCGTTCGGCCACGTTCGGCGGCACGTTGCCATCGCGCGACACCAGCATCGGCGGCGACCCGGTGGTTTCCAGGAAGTCCTCGAACTCGGCCTTCAGCACCGTGGCGTTGGCATCCAGCGTCCAGTGCGGCGCGACGTTCCAGTTCAGCGACGCCTCGATACCACGCGAGGTCTGCGCGCCCACTTGCACGCGGCGGTCCGGCACCAGCGGATCGCGGCTGAGCAGCCCGGTCTTGCGGATGCGATACGCCGCCAGCGTCCACTCGCCGCCATCGAAGGCCTGCTTCAGGCCCACCTCGATCTGCCGGCCCTTGGCCAGGTCGAAGGCGCCGTTGGCCGGGCTGATCATCAGCAGCCCACTGACCGGGTCCGCCGCCTGCGAGTACTGCGCATACAGGCTCAGCGTCGGCCGCAGCGCGAACACCGTACCTGCGCGCCAGCCGGTGCTGCTGTAGGTCTTCGAGAACGCGTTCTGGCCGCTGATCAGATCGGTACGGTCGATGCGCGCGCGGTCGTGGCGCAGCCCACCCAGCACCGACCAGCGCTCGCTCAGCGCCAACCGGTCTTCCACGAACAGCGCGTACTGCTCGGCACGATTGCGGTAGCGCGGCAGGTTCGGCGCGTCGCTGGCGAACTGGCCCGGCACCGGATCGAACGGGTCGATCGGGCCCGAGCTGCCGGCATAGGTGTTGTTGGTGTGCTTGAAGTGCGCGCGGTTGGCGTCCAGGCCCACCGCGAAGTTGTTCTGCAGGCCACCCGCCGTTCCCTGCACGCGCAGCGTCGAGGTCAGTCCGGTCTGGTCCTGGTTGTGGGTGATCTCGGTATTGCCAGATCGATCGATCAAGCCGGTAGCGCGGTTGTAGACATAGGCCTCGGCATTGCGCCAATCGCGTTGGCTGTCGATCTGGTAGAGGCGCGTGCACCATTCCACGTTCGCGGTCGGCGTCCACAGCGCATCGAGCTGGGTCCAGCGGTCGCGATAGCGGATCTGGCTGTCTTCCACGTTGTAGTTGCGGTGGCGCAGCGCCTCCAGCTGGCGGCCCTCGACCAGCGGCGTGCCGAAGTAGCGCATCGGTTGCTGGTAGCCCTGCGCATGGGTGAGGGTCAGCTGCAGGTCCGCGCGCGGCTGCCACAGCAACGCGCCGGAGAATGTCGCGTCACTGTTGCGCCCACGATCGACCCAACCACCGCTGTAGTTGCCACTCACGTCCAGCCGGTAGGCCAGCTCGGGCGTCAGCGCGCCACCGCTGCCGAAGCCCAGGCGCGCGGTGTCCTCGCTGCCCACGGTTACGCTGATCTCGTTCTCGATCGCACCACGCGTGGGCTTCTTCGGCACGATGTTGATCACGCCGCCGATCGCACCGTCGCCATGGATGACCGACGCCGGCCCACGCAGCACTTCGATGCGCTCGATCGACCAGGTATCGAACGGGAAGGTGATGCCCACGCCGCCGTACTGGCGCAGCCCGTCGTACAGGCGCATCACCGAAGCGCCATCGGTGAAGCCGCGGCTGGACAGCGCGCTCAGGCCGTTGCCGGGGTGCGGCATCGCACTGATCGCACCTGCCCGGCTGATCGCATCGTTGAGGTTGCTGTCGCCACGCTGTTCCAGTTGTTCGCGCGAAATCACCGTCAGGCTGGCCGGTGTCTGCAGCACGCTCAGGCCCAGCGCGGAACCGGCGTTGGCGGTGGACGACAGCTCACCGCTGCGGGTATCGACCACCCGCACGGTATCCAGCGTGGTCGGTGGTGCCGCATCGGCGGCAAGCAGGGGCGCGGCGTGCAGGAGCAATGCGCACAGGACAGGCAGCGTCGCCCGGCGCAGGTGCGCGGAGTTGGGGTTCGTTTTCATTTTTTTCACGGCATGCAAGGCCACCCCGCAATGGCAGGGCAGCAATCAGAAAGGGGCAAACACGCGCGTGCGGGCACCGGCCGTGGCCGGCAACCTCATGGAAAAATGTTCAATGCAACGCGCGTGCGGCTCAGGCGGCCATCATGGCTGGCGGCCCACGCGCTCCCAATGTGCCGCTGATCCGTTGCGGCAACGCCCGCACCGCACCGCGCAGCGCGCGGCACACCGGTGCCATCGGCGCCAACAGCAGCACTGCCGCCACCAGCAGCGTGATCAGCCGTGCAGCGATCAGGCAGTAATCGCAGTCCACGCCCATCTCATGATCGGCGTGTGGATCGGCAGGTGGCTTCTTTGCGGCCTCGCCGTGCGGCATCGCCATCGCGTGATGGTCGTGGTGCCCGTCCATCGCGTGCTGCACATGCTCTGCGTGCATCGCGTGATCCATGGCTGCCACCGGTGCGGCGGCCGCGACGTGGCCATGCGCCAGCCAGCGGCTCACCAGCGGGGCAAGCAGCACCAGCAGCATGGCAAGCCATGCCAGGGCCTGGAACCGGCGGTGGAGGACAGAACGACGCACGCCGCCATTCTACGGGGCCCTGACCAACCTTGGACCCGGTTCAGGGTTTGCCCCCTGCGACACGGTGACGCAGGGCTGTGCTGCCGGCCACAGCGATGGGCACGCCCTCCCTGCGCACGCCCACCACGCTGTGGATCCACGCCATGCGTGGATGCGCTTCGCGCATCAACTCACGTACTGCGCCTGCCCGTTCCCGAACGACCAGTTTTCCCGCTTCACTTCCACCAGGTTGATGAACACATCCTCGCGGCGGATACCCACCGCCGCGTGCAGGCCCTCGGCGATGCCGGCGTACAGCGCCTTCTTCTGCTCCAGCGTGCGCCCTTCGTTCCAGGTGATCTGGATGCAGATGAAATCGTCGGTGCGGTCCACGCCCAGGTAGCCGGGGTCATAGATCAACGTGCCCGGCTCATGTTGCTGGAAAATCTGGAAGCGATCGTTCTCCGGCACGCCCACCGCGCGCATGGCCTGGTAGATGGTTTCGCCGACGCGTTGCAGGTAGTCGGCGGATTTACCTTTGCGAAGATCAATGCGGGCGAGCGGCATGGTGGCACTCCAGAGTGGATGGGCACGGCGACGGGCTGAGACTACGCCTGCCCGGGGCGGCGGGACAGCGCAGGAATGGAACCCTCTGCTTCCATTCGTGGCACGGGCCCGCCCACGTGCGTAACGAAGGCGACCCGGACGAACAGTTGGGCGCCTTCCACACCGACGGGCTGATCGTGGCCGCGCGACAGCTGGTACGCGAGGCACATCATTGCCTCTCCGGCGACGACGCCTGACCGGCCCGGATATGCGCCCGCTACAATCGCGCAGGGAGCGCAGGAGACCGCAATGGACGCCGAATACCTGGAGTACTTCAAGGCCGCACTGGAAGGCCGCGCAAGCGTGGGCTGGAACGTCTGGTTCACCGCCAACCAGCAGGCGCTGGCACAACACCTGAGCCGTCCTGCACTGCTGCGCTTGAAGTTCAGCAAACTGGATGAAGCCGAACGCCTGCTGGCCGAGGCCGGCATCGTGCCCTGCAGCACAGCGGGCAAGCGCTACGAAATGTACTGCGCGCAGTTCTCGGCGGACGTGGTGGACGCGAACGGTCGCCCGCTACCGGCCATCTGGCGCGCGGCGCACGGCGGTGCCATCGGCCTGCTTGCCGATGGTGAGCAGGAGGCCGGCCAGGCGAAGCTGCTCGCGGAGTTCCGCCGCGTCCGCAAGCGCGGGCTGCAGCAGGCCCAAGAATGGTTGGCCGATCTGTGCTTTGAAGGCGAGATGGAACTGAGCGGCGGCAATGCCAATGTGGGCCGTAGCCTGCTGGCGGTGGTGGTGCGGGCCGGCAGCGGTCACGACCTGCTGGATGCAACCGCGATGATCGCGCGCGAGCTGCTGGAGGACCTCGGCTGAAACGGTGATCGCTTCGGCGGGCACTACGGAATCACAGGCAACAAAAAAGCCCCCATTGCTGGAGGCTTCTTTCGTTCTGCAACATGGTGGGCGGTACAGGGATCGAACCTGTGACCCTTGCCGTGTGAAGGCAATGCTCTACCGCTGAGCTAACCGCCCGGTGTGTTGCTGAGCCGCTCATTATAGGGGCTTTTCAGAGGCCGTCAACAGTTTTTCACATTCGTGTTCACGGGTGTTTTCGGGGTGCGCAGCCGAGCATGGCTCGGCTCTACAGAACAGCGGGTTCACGGCGTTTCGGCGAATGCAGCCGGACATCGCCCGGCGCTACCGCAATCACATCGTATGCGTCGGCTTGTCCGAGCCGGTCAGGCCGGCCAGCAGGGTCTCGATCTTGTGGCGCACGCCCTCGCCTTCGGCACCGTCGGCCAGCTGCACGCCGATGCCGGCGGTGCGGTTACCCTGCGCGCCGGCCGGGGTCACCCAGATCACCTTGCCGGCCACCGGCAGGCGCTCGCTGGAATCGGGCAGGGTCAGCAACAGGAACACTTCGTCACCCAGGAAGTAGCGCTTGGGCGTGGGCACGAAGATGCCGCCGTTCTTCACGAATGGCATGTACGCGCTGTACAGCGCGGCTTTGTCCTTCACGGCCAGGGACAGGATGCCCTGGCGGGCGTTGCTGGCACTCATCGATTTCCCCTTGCGGCAGGCCGCTCGTTCACCTTGTTCCAGGCCAGCAGCAACTCGACCACGGCAAGGTCTGCACGCACCGTGGTGCGCAGCAGGTCGCGGGTGCGGTTGGCCGCATCGAACCAGGCTGCAAGCTTGTGCAATCGCTCCGGCGTGGTCAAGGCATCGGTGCTGGCCTGGGCCAGCGCCAGGTCGGCAGCGAAGCGCAGGCGCAGCGCCGCGTTGTCATCACCGCACCACTTCTGCGCCAGCTCCACCGCGCCGGTCTTGCCGGCGGCCAGCTGTTCCAGCTCGCGGCCCACTTCGCGGCGCAGGCTCAGGCCATCTTCGCGCAGCCAGTTGTCGGCCTGGCCGGGGTGGCCGCGCGCCGCGTCCAGCGCTTCGCGCGCCGATGCTTCGCTGTGGCCCTGCTGCTGCAGCCAGGCCAGCGCTTCGTGCTGCGGCGGCAACTTGAATTCCAGACGCTGGCAACGGCTGCGGATGGTCTGCGGCAGGCGCGCCGGGTCGCTGCTGATCAACCACAGGTAGCGGCCGGGCTGCGGCTCTTCCAGCGTCTTCAGCAGCGCGTTGGCCGCCGAGCGGTTGATCGCATCGGCCGGGTCGACGATCACCACCTGCGCCACGCCGTACTGCGGGGTCAGCGCCAGCTTGTCGGTGATCTCGCGCACCTGCTCGATGACGATCTCGGTGCGCAGCTTGTCGCCGCTCTTGTTCGGAATGAAGCTGACCAGCTGCAGGTCAGGATGGGTGCCGGCGGCGATCAGCTGGCGCGTGCGCATGGCATGCGCGGCATCGCCGCGCGCCAGCACGTGGTCGGCCAGCGCCAGTGCCACCTCGCGTTTGCCCAGCCCGGCCGGGCCGCAGATCAGCAGGCCATGACCAAGGCGGTCGGCATCGAGCGCTGCCACGGTCTGATCGAACGCGCGCTGCTGCCACGGCGAGAATGTGCTCATGCGCCCTCCCCGTCCTGCAGCCAGCGCTCGACCTGCGCGACCACATCAGCCGCTACACGCGCCTGCACCTGGCCGGCGTCGATCAGCGCGAAGCGCTGCGGGTCCTGCTGCGCGCGGCTGCGGAACACTTCGCGCACGCGCTGGAAGAAATCATCCTGTTCGCTCTCGATGCGGTCTGGCCACAGGTCGCGGCCATTGGCGCGCGCGCGGCCCACTGCCACGTCCACGTCCAGCAGCAGGGTCAGGCCCGGCAGCAGGCCCACCGCGCGTCGTTCCAGATCGGCAATCCACTGCGGATCGAGGCCGCGGCCACCGCCCTGGTAGGCATAGCTGGAATCGGTGAAGCGATCGCTCAGCACATAGGCGCCGCGCTGCAGTGCCGGCTGGATCACCTGGCGCACATGCTGCGCACGTGCAGCGAACACCAGCAGCAGCTCGGCTTCGGCGCTGAGCGGCTCGGCGGCGATCTCGGCATCGGGTTTCAGCACCAGGCCACGGATGCGCTCGGCCAGCGGCGTACCGCCCGGCTCGCGGGTCAGCACCACCTCGTGGCCGTGGCTGCGCAGGCAGTCACGGATGGCATTGATGGCGGTGGTCTTGCCTGCGCCCTCGCCGCCTTCCAGGCTGACGAAACGCGGGTGGCGAAGCAGCGCTGGACTCATTGCGCCGGGGTCTCCTTGGTACGTTGCTGGCGCAGCTGCTGCAGGTAGCGGGCCACTGCGGCGTTGTGCTGGTCCAGGCTGGGCGAGAACACGTGCGCGCCACTGCCATCGCCCACGGCGACGAAGTACAGCGCGTCGCCCGCTGCGGGTTGCGCGGCTGCCATCAGCGCATCGCGGCTGGGCATGGCGATCGGGGTCGGGGTCAGGCCGGCGCGGGTATAGGTGTTGTAGGGCGTATCGGTGGTCAGGTCGCGGCGGCGGATGTTGCCGTCATACGCAGCACCGATGCCGTAGATCACGGTCGGGTCGGTCTGCAGGCGCATGCCGATCTTCAGGCGGCGCATGAACACGCCGGCAATCTGCGGGCGCTCGCTGGCCAGCGCGGTTTCCTTCTCGATGATCGAGGCCATCGTCAGCAGTTCGTAGGGCGTGTTGATCGGCAGGTCCGGCGCGCGGCTTTCCCAGGCTTCATCCAGTGCGTCCTGCATTGCAGCGTGAGCACGCTTGAGCACATCCAGATCGCTGTCGCCACGCTGGTAGACGTAGGTCTCCGGCAGGAAGCGGCCTTCCGGATGCTGGCCACCGAAGCCGAGGCGCTGCATCAACGCGGCGTCATCGAGGTTGTCGGTGGTGTGCAGCAGCGGCTCGGCGCGCTTGAGCGCGGCACGCAACTGGCGGATGTTCCAGCCTTCAATGATCGTTACTCGATGCTGCAGCACCTTGCCGGCGCGCATGCGCAGCAGCAGATCACGCGGGGTCAGGTCGTTGCTGAGCGCGTACTCACCCACCTTCAGTTTGCCGGCCGCATCGAGCTGACGCGCCAGCAGCTGCCACTGCGCGTCCTGGCCCTCGTCCACGCCGGCGTCGCGCAGCTTGCGCAGCACGCTGTTCATGCCATCGCCGCTGGCGATGACCACGCTCTCGGCGGACGGGGTGATCGGGGCGTCGGCGAACCGGGTCTGCTGGTAGAAGAACCATGCGCCCGCGCCGGCCACGACGGCGGCCAGCACCACCACCAGCGTTACCACGAACAGACACCCGCGCTTGGCTCCCGCCATGGACTACCTCTGAACTCGATTCCGTCGTGCAGGATACCGTGCCGGTGGATTGGGGTCATGACCGGGGTGGCGCCTGCGTGCCGACCAACGGTCGGCACCCACCGTGGGGGAATGGGGTTGCCGGCCAGCGGCCGGCACTACCCCTGCTGGCCGAGCGCGCGCAGCAGGCCGCGGGCCTTGGCGCGGGTCTCGTCCAGTTCCTTGTCCGGGTCCGAGTCGACCACGATGCCGGCGCCGGTGCGGAAGCTCACCTCGTGGCCATCCACTTCGGCGGTGCGGATCAGGATGTTCAGGTCCAGGTCGCCATCGCGGTTCAGCCAGCCGAACGCGCCGGTGTAGGCACCACGCGGCACCTGCTCCAGCTCGCTGATGATCTGCATGCAGCGCACCTTCGGGCAGCCGGTGATGGTGCCGCCGGGGAAGGTGGCGGCGACCACCTCGCCGGGGGTGATCTCCGGGCGCAGATGGCCGCTGACGTTGCTGACGATGTGATGCACGTGCGCGTAGCTCTCCACGGTCATCAGCTCATCGACCACCACGGTACCGGGCAGGCAGATACGGCCCAGGTCGTTGCGTTCCAGGTCGATCAGCATCACGTGCTCGGCACGCTCCTTCGGGTGACCGACCAGCTCCTGGATGCGCGCAGCATCATCGTCCCCCTCGAAGCGCGGACGCGTGCCGGCAATCGGACGGGTCTGCGCGTGGCCGGCATGCACCGACACCAGCCGCTCCGGCGAGGAACTGACCACATGGCGGCCGTGCGCGCTGAACAGGCCGGCGAACGGTGCCGGGTTGGCACGGCGCAGCTGCGCGTACAGCGCCTGCGGGCTGACCGGTGCGGCAAACTGCGCGCTCCAGCGCCGCGACAGGTTCACCTGGAACACATCGCCGGCACGCAGGTATTCGATCACCCGGCGCACGCCGTCGGTGAAGCGCTGCGGCGCGTCCTCGCCGACCGACTGCGGTGGCTGCCAGCCCTGCCCGGCTTCGGGCAGCGTGGCCGAGGCCAGCGCCACCAGCGCATCCAGCAACGCCTGCTCGCCGGCTTCGACGATGACGAAGCTGGCCTCGTTGTGGTGGTCGTGCAGCACCGCGGCCGGGCAGCGCAGCGCCAGCGCAGTCGGGCGGCCGTCCTCGCGCGCACGCGCCGGCAGCACCGGCTCGATCTGGCTGGCCACTTCGTAATCCAGCATCAACGCCCAGCCGCCGCGGAACGGCAGGCTGTGGCTGCCGTCGTGCGGCAGGCGTTCGCGCTGCCAGGCGCGGTCCAGTACCTGCAGGAAGCTGCCGGCGTGTACCGCGTCGTGCTGGTCGCGCACCTGGCCATCGGCATCCAGCCGCAGGCTATCGCCCTGCGCGGCCAGCAGCAGGCTCCAGCGGCCCTGGGCGGTGCCCGAGGCGGTGGATTCCATCAGCAGCGGGAAGCGCGACGGGTCGTGCTGCTGCAGGGCCAGCAGATCGATCGGGTGCGGCAGCGGGTGGATCAGCGGTGCGTGGGTCATGGCAGCCAGTTCGGGGATTCAGATGCACGGAAGCCGCCTTGCGGCGGCCTCCTCGTGCGTGACGCACGTTCAGTCGAGCATGGCTCGACTCTACACAACGGCGGAGTCGAGCATGGCCCGACGCTGCAACTCGGTCAGACGCGCTTGAAGATCAGCGTGCCGTTGGTGCCGCCGAAGCCGAAGCCATTCGACATCACCACGTCGACCTTGGCCTGGCGTGCTTCATTGGGCACGTAGTCCAGGTCGCAGCCTTCGCCCGGCTGCTGCAGGTTGATGGTCGGCGGGATGACGTTGTCCTGCAGCGCCATCACCGAGAAGATCGCTTCCACGCCACCGGCAGCGCCGAGCAGGTGGCCGGTCATCGACTTGGTGGAGCTGACCATCATCTTGTAGGCGTGGTCGCCGAAGGCGGTCTTCATCGCCATGGTCTCGCCCAGGTCGCCCAGCGGCGTGGAGGTGCCGTGCGCGTTGAGGTAGCCCACCTGTTCCGGGGTCACGCCGGCGTCCTTCATGGCCATGACCATGCAGCGCGCGGCGCCTTCGCCGTTCTCGCTCGGTGCGGTCATGTGGTACGCGTCGGAGCTGGCGCCGAAGCCGGCCAGTTCGCAGTAGATCTTCGCGCCACGTGCCTTGGCGTGCTCGTACTCTTCCAGGATCAGGATGCCGGCGCCGTCGCCCAGCACGAAGCCGTCACGGTCCTTGTCCCACGGGCGCGAGGCCTGTTCCGGGGCGTCGTTGCGGGTGCTCATGGCCTTCATCGCGCAGAAGCCGCCCAGTGCGGTCGGCGACGAGCCACGCTCGGCACCACCGACCACCATCACGTCGGCATCGCCGTACTGGATCATGCGCATGGCGGTGCCGATCGAATGGTTCGAGGTCGCGCACGCAGACACCGCCGAGAACGACGGGCCCTTCAGGCCGGTGATGATGCTCAGCTGGCCCGGCAGCATGTTGATGATGGTCTTGGGCACGTAGAAGGGCGAGATCTTCTTGCCCTCATGGAACTCGATGGTCTGCTCTTCGATGCCGAGCAGGCCGCCGATGCCGGCACCGACGATGGCGCCGATGCGCTCGGCATTGGCGTCGGTGATCTCCAGGCCCGAGTCGTGCAGGGCCATGAACGAGGCACCGAGGCCGTAATGGATGAACGGGTCCATCTTCTTGGCATCCTTGCCGCTGACCCGGAACTTGCCGAACAGTTCATTGTCGGCGGTGATGTCGAATCCCTTGACCTCACCTGCAATCTTGGTGGTGAACCGATCCAGATAGGCATCAGAAACGTTGGTCAGCGGACCGATGCCCGAACGACCCTGGGTGATGCCTTCCCAGCTGCTGGCCAGATCATTGCCCAACGGCGAGACGATACCCAGGCCGGTTACGACGACGCGACGCTTCATTGCTGATTCTCCTGGCCCGGATGATTTCAACGGGCAACTCGGTTTGCTTCGGTGTGATGCTCAAACACACGGGGCCGCAACAGCGGCCCCATGGGGTGCGGTGCGCGGCGAGCGTGAGCCCGCGCGCGCACTGCCGTCTGACATCAGGCCTTGACGTGGGCCTTGATGTAGTCGATGGCGGCCTGCACGGTGCTGATCTTCTCGGCTTCTTCGTCCGGGATCTCGCACTCGAATTCTTCTTCCAGGGCCATCACCAGCTCGACGGTGTCCAGCGAGTCAGCGCCCAGGTCATCGACGAACGATGCGCTGTTGGTGACTTCTTCTTCCTTGACGCCAAGCTGTTCGACGACGATTTTCTTGACGCGTTCTTCGATGGTGCTCATGGGATCTCGCTCCAGATGGAGTTGTGGTTCAAAAGTGGTCGCCATCAAAGGCGATGGCCGTGGGATAGTGTAGTGGAAACCGGCGCGGCCTTGCATCGCAGCAAAAACCTCCGCAGATCAACCACTTGCGGCGCAATCCCTGCGCCCCTTGCTTACGGCATGTACATGCCACCGTTCACATGGAGGGTTTCGCCGGTGATGTAACCGGCAGCCGGGCCGGCCAGGAAGGCCACCGCATGGGCGATGTCTTCCGGCGAACCCAGGCGTTCGAGGGCGATGTCGTTGATCAGCGCGGTACGCGCTTCTTCCGGCAACGCCTTGGTCATGTCGGTGTCGATGAAGCCAGGTGCGACAACATTGACGGTGACACCGCGCGAACCGATTTCCTTGGCCAGCGACTTGCTGAAGCCGATGATGCCGGCCTTGGCGGCAGCGTAGTTGGCCTGGCCGGCATTGCCGGTCACGCCCACCACCGATGCGATGTTGATGATGCGGCCCTTGCGCGCCTTCATCATGCCGCGCATCACCGCCTTGCTGGTGCGGAACACGCTGGTCAGGTTGGTGTCGATGATCGACGCCCAGTCCTCGTCCTTCATGCGCATCAGCAGGTTGTCGCGGGTGATGCCGGCATTGTTCACCAGGATCGAGATCGGGCCGAATTCCTTGGCAATGCCATCGAGCACGCTGTCCAGCGCGGCGGCGTCGGTGACGTTCAGCGCGCGGCCGTGGCCACCGTGGGCGGCCAGGCGCTCACCGATCGCGGCGGCGCCGGATTCAGTGGTGGCGGTGCCGATGACGGTGGCGCCCTGGGCGGCCAGCAGATCGGCGATGGCGGCACCAATGCCACGGCTGGCGCCGGTGACCAGTGCGATTTCACCCTGCAGGGGCTTGCTCATGATGTTTTCCTCAGGCTGGGACGGCCGCCGTACCGTACCGCGTGCAGCGGCCACCGGTACGGTCGGCAGGAACAAGGGGGATCAGGCCGACCATGCCTCGCGGGCGGCTTCGAAGTCGCCTGGCGTGGCCAGCGAACGGCCGTCGATGGCCTTGTCGATGCGCTTGACCAGGCCGGTCAGCACCTTGCCCGGGCCGCACTCGGCGATCCGGGTGACGCCACGGCCGGCCAGCGCCTGCACGCACCCGGTCCACTGCACCGGCTGGTACAGCTGCTGGACCAGCGCGGTACGGATCGCGTCAATACCGTCATGCACCTTGGCGTCGACGTTCTGCACCACCGGCAGCTGCGGCGCCTGCCAGGCCAGGCCGGCCATCACTTCGGCCAGGCGGTTGGCGGCTTCGCGCATCAACGGGGTGTGCGAGGGCACGCTCACGGCCAGCTTGACCGCCTTGCGCACGCCCTTCTCGGCCAGCAGCGCCAGCGCACGGTCGACCGCGTCGGCGTCGCCACCGATCACGATCTGGCCCGGCGAATTGAAGTTGGCCGGCACCACCACCTGGCTGCCTGCGGCTTCGGCGCAGACGTCCAGCACCAGCTGGTCTTCGGCGCCGAGCACGGCGGCCATGGCACCGACGCCGGCCGGTGCGGCTTCCTGCATCAGCTGGCCGCGCAGGCGCACCAGGTGCGCACCGTCATGCAGGCTCAGCGCGCCAGCGGCAACCAGGGCGGTGTACTCGCCCAGGCTGTGACCGGCCAGCACCGACGGGCGCGGACCGCCCACGGCGTTCCAGGCGCGCCACACGCCGATGCTTGCGGCCAGCAGGGCCGGCTGGGTGTATTCGGTGCGGTTGAGCATTTCCTCCGGGCCACCCTGGGACAGCGCCCACAGGTCGACGCCGGCACCATCGGATGCCTCGGTGAAGGCTTCACGCACCTGCGGGTGCAGTTCAGCCAGCTCGGCCACCATGCCCACAGACTGCGAGCCCTGGCCGGGGAAGACAAAAGCGAGGGTGGATACGGTCACGCGGTCATCCGCTTGTTGCAATCGAAGCGGGCCATGATAAGGGGGAACATGCCGTGTCGTCTGTACGTGCGCGTATGCACGCGTATGGTGGGCCTGCCGCGGAACGCCGCCGGGCATGGCCCGGCGGACGCACAGTCAGCAGAACAGCTGCAGGACGTCCAGATCGCCGTCGGCGAGGAAATCCACGCACAGGCCCACCAGCATCAGCACGCCAGCGGTGCTGGCACCATGGGCGATGAAGATGGAGTGGGCCAGCGCGCGCGCCGAGCGGCCCAGCTTCATGCAGACCCGGGCCAGGCTGCGCAGGCGGCCAGTGACCGCATGCACGTGCTCGCGCACCGGCGCCTGCGCATCGCCCATCGCCTCGGCCATCATCGCCTGCAGGTGCTCGGGGCGGTCGGCGTAGTACTTGGCCACGCCATAGCCGAACATCAGCCAGTCGCGGGCCTGCGCTTCGGACAGATCCATCACTTCCAGCGGATCTTCCTCGAAGTCGATGAAACCGACCTTCTCGCCATCCCAGGTGAGATTGCGCGGCAACGGCTGACCGAAATAGGCGCCGCGCGCATGCGCTGCGGCAATGGCCAGCATGGCCGCCATCACCAGGCGGTCGCGACCGGCCTCGTCGGCTTCGCGCAGGCAGGTATTGAACGAACTGCCGTTGTCGCCGATCACCAGCGCAGCATGGCCGGTGCCCAGCACATCGGGCACGTTCACGCCCTGCGCCTGCAGTTCTGCAAGGCGGCGGGCTTCGGTTTCGCGCGCGGCGTCACCGCCACGGTGCGGCGGCGGGCGCAGGGCATCCAGATGAAAACGACGGGCAACAAAATTGAGCAGGCCAAGGGCCAGCGCGCGGCTTCCCTTGCCGTACTGCTTCAGCCAGGCACGTTGCCCTTCGATGACGATGGGCTCAACCATGACAGGTCCTCCTTAAACGCGTTACGGCCCCAAAGGGGCCGCAACGACAAAGCTTCACGTTGTCGTAACTTGCACTATCAATAGCGCAGCAGAGCCGAACCCCACGTGAAGCCGCCGCCGAAGGCTTCCAGCAGCAGCAGCTGGCCACGTTCGACCTTGCCCGAGCGCACGGCGGCGTCCAGCGCCAACGGCACCGAGCCGGACGAGGTGTTGCCGTGCTTGTCGACGGTGACCACGACCTGGTCCATCGACATGTCCAGGCGCTTGGCGGTGGCTTCGATGATGCGCAGGTTGGCCTGGTGCGGAATCAGCCAATCCAGGTCGGACTTGTCCAGGCCGTTGGCAGCCAGAGTCTCGTCCACGACCGAGTCCAGCGCCTTGACGGCGTACTTGAACACGTCGTTGCCCTTCATGTTGATGGTGCCGCCGCCATTGGCGCCGTCCTTGAAGCCGGTCGAAACGCCAACCGGGTTCCACAGCAGCTCCTTCTTGCTGCCATCGGCATGCAGGTGGGTGCTGAGGATGCCGGTGTCTTCGTCGGCCTTGAGCACGACAGCACCGGCGCCATCGCCGAACAGCACGCAGGTGGTGCGATCGTTCCAGTCGACCATGCGGGTCAGCGTTTCGGTGCCGATCACCAGCACGTGCCTGCAGTCGCCGGAGCGGATGAACTTGTCGGCCACGCCCAACGCGAACACGAAGCCCGAGCAGGCGGCGTTGACGTCGAAGGCGGGGCACCCGGCCACACCGAGCTTTGCCTGGATCAGGCACGCGGTGGACGGGAAAATGAGATCAGGGGTGGTCGTGCCGACCACGATCATGTCGAGCTGCGAGGCGTCGATGCCTGCGGCTTCAAGCGCGCGCAGGGCGGCGTTGTAGCCAAGGTCGCTGGTGGTTTCGCCTTCGGCCGCGATGTGCCGCTCACGAATGCCGGTGCGCGACTGGATCCACTCATCCGAGGTTTCGACCATTTTTTCCAGGTCGGCGTTGGTCAGGACTTTTTCCGGCAAATAGCTACCGGTGCCCGCGATCCTCGAGTAGATCCGCTTGCTCATCATGTTTCCTGTTGCGCGGGCCGCCGATCACCGGCACACCCGGGAAAGAAGGCAAAGGCCGCTGCCCGGAGGCAGCGGCCTTCCCGGCACATCAATCTTCTTCGACGGCCGAGGTCTTGGTCTGGATGACCTTCTTGCCGCGGTAGAAACCATCGGCAGTGATGTGGTGACGCAGGTGCACTTCGCCGGTGGTCGGGTCGGTCGACAGCTGCTTGGCGCTCAGGGCGTCATGCGCACGACGCATGCCGCGGCGGGACGGGGTAACACGGGATTTCTGGACAGCCATGGGATTGCTCCAAACTCGGTTCGTTTTGCTTCGTCGTTTCGTCGCACAGGACGCCAGCGCCCAGCACACTTTTCGCTTTCGCCGCAGCCGCCGACGACAACCGGCTGCTATTGTTTCTTCAATGCCGCCAACGCCGCAAACGGGTTGGCCTGCTTTGTTTCTTCTTCGCTCGGTGCCCAGTCCTGATCGACTGCCTCACCGTCGGGCGACAGCGGCACCACAGGCACCGCCAGCACCAACTCGTCCTCGACCAGGTCCAGCGGACGCAGCTGGCCGTCTTCCGGCACCAGCAACGCCTCGTACTCCTCCGGCAGGGACGATTCCTCGTCCTCGTCGCGGATCAGGCCAAGCCTCTGGGTCACCTTCACCGGCAACAGGAATCGCTGCATGCTGCGCTGACACGTCAGCGGCAACGCGGTGTCGATGGTCAGTTCCACATAGGATACCCGCAAGACGTCGTCGCGACCGAATTCAAGCGAGTAATTGCACTCACCGTCGGTATCTGCGACCAACCCCTGCAGGCGGGTCAATTCAGCCAGGGACACCTGACCGTCGAAGCGCCTTCGCGCTACAACCATCCGCCAGGCATCCAGCGTTTCGGGCACGTTCGCGGACATAAGCCGCTGAATACTAAGGATCGGGGCGGCGGCTGTCAAATGCCCGCCATACAGGACTTGCCGCTGGCGCTGCGGACACGCCAGACTGCCGCGCCCTGCCCCGGTATTCTCGCATGTCACTGGTCCTGGCCTCCACCTCCCGCTACCGCCGCGAGCTGCTGCAGCGATTGGGCCTTGCCTTCGACTGCGCGCGCCCGGAGGTGGATGAAACCCCGTTGAATGGCGAAGCGCCGCGGGCTCTGGCCACGCGCCTGGCTGCGGCCAAGGCCGCCGAGGTGGCTGCCCGCCATCCGGGCGCCTGGGTAATCGGCTCGGACCAGGTCGCGGACCTGAACGGCCAGCCGCTGGGCAAACCCGGTACGGTCGAGGCCGCCTGTGCGCAGCTGGCAGCGATGTCCGGGCAGACCGTGCGCTTCCACACCGCCGTCTGTCTCAGCCGTGATGGAGAATCATTCACGGCCGTCGATCTGACCGAAGTCTGCTTCCGCGCACTGGAACCGGACGAGATCGCCCGCTACGTGACCACCGAGCAGCCACTGGACTGCGCCGGCAGCTTCAAATGCGAGGGCCTGGGCATCAGCCTGTTCGACGCCATCGACAACCGCGACCCGACCGCGCTGGTCGGCCTGCCGCTGATTGCGGTATGCGGATTGCTGCGCAGGGCCGGTTTCGCGGTGCCCTGAACTGCAGCGTCGAGCCCTGCCCGACTGCTTCTGCTGTAGATGGCAGGCGGCCCGGAAAAAGCAGTCGAGCATGGCTCGACCCTACAAAAGCAGAGGCCTCAACGGACCTCGAACGGCTGCTCCTGCCATTGCTCCACGCTGCCATCGCGGCCATACAGGCGCAGGCCCAGCCAATGCCTGCCCGGCGCCAGCGTGGTGGTATCCAGCGATGCGTCGAAGCCCACCGCCGGGTGCTGCGGATCGGTGCTGTCCGGCCACACGGGGCGCACGTCGAACACACGCCCATAGCGGGCGTCACCGATGGAACGGCCATCGACCAGCACTTCGACGCGTGCCAGGCCGACGCCATCCTTGAACGCCCAGCCCTTGATCGCGAACGTGCCGGACACCTTCTCGCCATTGGACGGCGCATCCAGCCACGCCATCGCCGGCGTCACGCACGGCCCTTCCGCGCGCTGCACCGGCAGGCGGAACAACAGGAAGCGCTGGAACCCGTGATCACTGCTGACCACGCGTGGCGCCGGCATCGGCCCCACCTGATCGCAGATGGCGTGATAGCGCTCCAGCAGTTCGCGATAGCGCTGGTCGCTGGGTGACAGCACCAGCAGCATCGGCGCCGTGCGCTCGCCCTCATGCAGCAGGCCCCACTGTGCCAGCTGCGCGGTGCGGCCATGCTTGTCATTGAGCGGATGCGGCAGCACCTCGATGTTGCCATTGCCCAGCTGGAAGCCCAGTTCGGCGCCGACCTTGAAGTTGCCGGCCAGCACGCGCGTCCCTTCCGGCATCTGCCGAAGCTCTTCATGGACCGCTACGGCCAGTGGTTGCCAGCCAGCGAAATTGCGCGGGTAGTACTTGCTGCCGGCCATCTGCTCGCGCAGTGCCGGCGTGGATGCCATCAGGTAGTAGCCGAACGCCAGCACCATGCCCGCGCCTGCCAGCCACCAGCCGGTGCGGCGCAGCCAGCGCGGCCAGCCGTTGAGCACTACCGGCACCGCCACCAGCAGTGCGAGGTAGCCCGGCAGCGGCCAATGGAAACTGATCCGCTCGACGTCAGTGAAGAAGCCAAGCACGAAAATGCCCAGTGTGGATACGCCGCCCACCAGGCCGAAATAGCGCCACTGCACGCGCGCACCGCCACCGCTCCGGGTTCCTGCCAGCGCCACCTTCCACATCGCCATGCACAGGATCGGCGTCACCAGCATCGGCTGGATCACCAGGAACCACAGCCCGCCCCATTCAAAGGCCCAGGGATGACGCTCGACCACCTGGAATTTCAGACCGGCATCGTGGTTGTCCGCATTCCACGCCAGCAGTGGCAGCCATGCCAGCACGCCCACCGCCAGTGCGACCCATACGCGCGGATCGGCCAGCATGCGCCGCCCCTGCGGCAATGCCAGCAGCGCGATGAAACCGACGCCGATGACACCGATGAAACGGTAGTGGCTGAGCGCACCGATCAGCAGGCCCAGCGCCAGCTTCATCGCCGAGGAGGCATCCACGTTGTGCAGCAGGCGCGCACCGGCGTGCAGGCAGATCACCGCCGCCAGCGCCATCGGCACGTCGGGTACCGCCAGCAGGCCCAGCGTCGCCGACAACGGCATCAACAGCGTGAGGCTGCCCGCCTGCCAACCCGCCACATTGCCGAACCAGCGCGTGGCCGTGCGCACCACCAGCAGCGGCAACAGCGCACCGATGGCCAGGAACGGCAGGCGCAGCGCAAGCACGTGATGACCGCCGAGCTCCACGCCCAGGCGGGCCAGCCAGGCGGTCAACCCGGGCAGATCCGAATAGGCCGCGGCCAGATGCTGGCCTTCCTGCCAATAGAACGCTTCGTCGACGAACAGCGGCAAGCGCGCGGCAACGATCAGCTTGGCCGCTGTGACCAGCGTCCATAACCAGAGAAATATCGTCCGTGCGCGCTGTTCGCCTTGCATTGCTCTATGGATAATCGAGTGGATTCCAGATCTGAGACGATCATGCCAGCTTCGTCCCCCAACCCCAGCATGCTAACCGATCAATTGCGTCAGGCCCTGCGGGAGGCACAGGATCAGGTGAACGCACTGGTACTGGGCAAGGTGCCGGAAGTCAGGCTGGCGTTCGTCGCATTGCTGTCCGGCGGTCACCTGCTGATTGAAGATCTGCCCGGCCTGGGCAAGACCACGCTGGCGCATGCGCTGGCCAGCAGCCTCGGCCTCAGCTTCCAGCGCGTGCAGTTCACCTCCGATCTGTTGCCCGCCGATGTGCTGGGCGTGTCGGTGTATGAAGCCGGCAGCCGTCAGTTCCAGTTCCACCCCGGCCCGGTGTTCACCCACGTACTGCTGGCCGACGAGATCAACCGCGCACCACCGCGCACGCAGAGCGCGTTGCTGGAAGCGATGGCCGAGCAACAGGTCACCCTGGATGGACAGACCCATGCCCTGCCCGATCCTTTCTTCGTGATCGCTACGCAGAACCCGGTGGATCTGTCCGGCACGT
Organism: Stenotrophomonas sp. GD04054; assembly: GCF_029836955.1. Classification (NCBI taxonomy): domain Bacteria; kingdom Pseudomonadati; phylum Pseudomonadota; class Gammaproteobacteria; order Lysobacterales; family Lysobacteraceae; genus Stenotrophomonas; species Stenotrophomonas sp. GD04054. The sequence goes on from NZ_JAOECR010000015.1 coordinate 56,276, forward strand.
TCCCGCTGCCGGATTCGCAGCTGGACCGCTTCCTGTTGCGGCTGGCGATGGGTTACCCCAGCGCGCAGGCCGAGCGCGAGCTGCTGCGTGGCAGCGACCGTCGCGACCTGATCGCGCGTGCCGTACCGAAACTGGATGACACCCAGGTGCGCGCGCTGCGCGACGCAGTGAACCAGGTGCATGCCAGCGACGCGCTGATCGACTATGTGCAGGCGCTGCTGACCCGCAGCCGCCAGCATGCCGGTGTGCGCGTGGGCCTGTCGCCACGTGCGGGCCTGGCGCTGCTGCGCGCGGCCAAGGCACATGCACTGCTGCTGGGGCGCGGCCATGTGGTGCCCGAAGACGTGCAGACCCTGTTCGTGGCGGTGGCCGGTCACCGACTGGTGGCGGAAGCCGAATCCAGTTCGGGTCCGGCACTGGCGCGCGCGATCCTGCAGACCGTCGCGGTGGACTGAGCGTGGCCACACGCTGGGCACGCATGCAGCTGCTGGCTCGGCCACGCAGGCCCGAAGCCTTGCCGAGGCGGCTGGACCGCCATCGCATCTATGTGCTGCCCACCCGCTTCGGCCTGTTCGTTGCCACCCTGCTGGCGGCCATGCTGCTGGGCGCACTGAACTACAACAACAACCCGGCGCTGCTGCTGGCCCTGCTGCTCGCGGCAGCAGCAATCGCCAGTGCCATTGCCGCGCATCTCCAGTTGTCCGGCGTGCAGATCGATGCGATCTCCGCCGAGCCGGTAGCGGCCGGGCAACCGTTGCGTCTGCGCGTGGACCTCTCACTGCGTGACCCGCGTGCGCGGCACGGCCTTCATCTGCAGCTGGGTGACAGCAACGCCTGGACCTCGCTGCCTGCGCACGGCCGTGGCGAAGTGGAACTGGACGTTCCCAGCGAACGCCGTGGCTGGCTGGAACTGCCGCGCATCCGACTGTCCACCACCCAGCCGCTGGGCCTGGTGCGGGCGTGGTCGTGGGTGTGGCCGGAACAGCCGCTGCTGGTCTACCCGCTGGCCGAAGCCGTGGCGCCTGCACTGCCGGAGAGCGGCAGCGATCCGCTGCACACCCGCGCCCATGCCAGCGGCGAGGAACTGCATCAGCTGCGCCCCTACCGGGCTGGCGATGCGCCGCGCAGCATTTCCTGGAAGCACTCGGCTCGCCGCGACAGCCTGCTGGTGCGCGAGTACGAAAAGCCGGTCGGCATCGAAGTGATCCTCGACTGGCGCGCATTGGCGCCGTTGGGCCATGAAGCACGCATCGCTCGATTGGCGCGCTGGGTGGATGTGGCCGAGCGCGAGGGCCGCCGCTACACCCTGCTGCTGCCTGCACACCCGCCGTTCGGGCCCGGTCAGGGCGCCAGCCACCATCACCTGTGCCTGCGCGCGCTGGCGCTGATGCCGCATGACTGAGACCCCCGCCCTGCTCGATCGCAATGCCCGCAACTGGACCCTGGCCAGCGCGGCGCTGGCCTTGTTACCGTTGCTGCTGCAGCTGCCGCCACTGCTGGCTGGTGTGATCGCGCTGGCGGCGATCATCACCGCCGCCCTGTCGTGGCGGACAGTGTTGCCGATGCCGGTACGCCTGCTGCTGGTGCTGGGCATGCTCGGCGCCATCGTCTGGCAGATGGGCATGGTGCGCCCCGGGCGCGATACCGGTTGCGCACTGCTGGCCGCGATGCTGGCGATCAAGTCCAGCGAGCTGCGCAGCCTGCGTGATGCCCGCAGCCTGCTCGGCTTCGCGCTGTTCTCGCCCTTTGCAGCATTCCTGCTCGACCAGGGACCGCTGACAACCGCGCTGGCCGCGCTGGCCGGGGGCAGCGCACTGATCGCGCTGCAACGCCTGGCCCAGGATGAAGGTCATGCCGGCCGCCTGCCACTGCGCGGGCAGCTGCATGGTGTCGGCCGCCTGTTGGCGATCGGCCTGCCGCTGGCATTGGCCTGTTTCTGGCTGTTCCCGCGCCTGGCCACACCACTGTGGGGTGTTCCCGAGCGCGCCGTGGGTACACCGGGGTTGTCCGACAGCATGGAGCCCGGCCAGTGGTTGGACCTGATGGCCGACGACAGCCCGGCGCTGCGCGTGCAGTTCTTCGGCACTCCACCCGAGCCGGCGCAGCGTTACTGGCGCGGCCCTGTACTGACAGCCTTCGATGGACGGCGCTGGACACGCGACCGCGCCAGCGCGCGGCGGCCTGCTGCGGTGGTTGAAGCAAGTACACAGGGCTGGGATTACCAGATCGACTACGAGCCGACCGACCGCCGCCAGCTGGTGGCGCTGGACCTGCCCAGCCGCGCGCCTGCAGGCAGCATGCTGGATGCGGACATGAGCCTGAGCAGCGAACGCCCGCTGGCCTCGCTCAGCCGCTGGCGGTTGCATTCGGCCCCTCCCCTGCGTTTCGACAGCACGCTGTCGCCCTATCTGCGCCGCGCGACGCTGCAGCTGCCGACCGGCTTCAACCCGCGCACCGCCACGTTGGCGCAGCAATGGCGACAGGAGGCTGGCAGCGATGACGAGGCCATCGTGCGCCGCGCGCTGCAGTGGATCACCACCGACTTCTCGTACACGCTGGACACCCCTGCGGCGGGACGCGACCCGATCGACGAGTTCCTGTTCGGCTACAAGGCCGGCTTCTGTGAACACTTCAGCTCGGCCTTCGTGGTGCTGATGCGCAACGCCGGCGTCCCGGCGCGGGTGGTGACCGGTTTCGCCGGCGGCACCCGCAACCGCATCGGCGACTACTGGGTAGTGCGGCGAATGGATGCCCACGCCTGGGCCGAGGTGTGGCTGCCGCAGCGCGGCTGGGTCCGGGTCGACCCGACCGCAGCCGTGGCACCGGAACGCATCCTGGACACACTGGATGACCGCCTGCAGGCCGGCACGGACACGCCACTGCAGCAGCGTTGGCTGCAGCTGGGCCAGCTGGGCGACTGGCTGCGCCGCGGCTGGAACGACCTGGTGCTGTCGTTCGATGCGCGCCGCCAGCAACAGCTGCTCAAGCCGTTCGGGCTGGACGATCTGGGCCCCGGGCAGCTGGTCGCTGGCTTCGTGGTGGCCGCACTGCTGGCGCTGGCGTGGATGGCCTGGCTGCTGGCCCGTGGCGAGCGCGAACGCGACCCGCTGCTGCGCGCCTGGCACCGGCTCGGCCGGCGCTACGCCCGCCTCGGCCTGGCCCGTGAACCGCACGAAACCGCCCAGGACTGGGCACAGCGCGTACACCGGCAGCGTCCTGACCCGGCCCTGCTCGCGCTCAGCCAGCGTTTCGCTGATGCGCGTTACGCTGGAACTTGCACCGACCTCGCTTCATTATTGCGGGACCTGCGCAGGCATCGCCCGACTTCCGGAGCCTCCCCATGAACACCAAGTTCCTTCTCACCGCTGTGGCCACGCTGGCCCTGTCGGCCTGCGCCACGGCCCCCAAGCCGCTGCAGGGACAGTTCAGCCTGGTCTCCCCTCGCGATTCAGTCGCTACCCAGCAGGTCGGCACGCCGGTCCGTTGGGGCGGTCGCATCATCGAAACCAAGCCCGGCCAGGGCGAGACCTGCTTCCAGATCATCTCGCGCCCGCTCAATGGCAGTGGCCGCCCGAACACCACTTCGTCCGATGCCAGCGACGGTCGTTTCATCGCCTGCCGTGCCGGCTTCTACGACCCGGCGGTGTTCGAAGCCGGTCGTGACGTGACCTTCATCGGCAAGATCGACGGCTACCAGAACACCCGCATCGGCGAATACGACTACCGCCTGCCGAAGCTGTCGGCTGATGTGATCTACCTGTGGCCGGAACAGCGTCAGGTCGACGTGGTGCCCTACCCCTATGGCCCGTGGGGCCCGAGCCCGTATGGCCCGTACTGGGGCGGCTATGGTCGCTGGGGCTGGTGGTGATCGTCACCGCACAGGCATGACGGAAAAGGCCGCCCTCGGGCGGCCTTTTCCATCCACGCCGGGATACGGTAGATCCACGCCATGCGTGGATAGGGGCTTCAACGCCCCGGGGTACCGAAGTGCCCCAGCGGCGCACCGGCCAGCAGGTGCATGTGGATATGGAACACGGTCTGCCCGGCATCCTCGCGGCAGTTCATCACGATGCGGTAGCCGTCCTGAGCAAAGCCCTCGCGGCGCGCATACTCGGCGGCAGCCAGCGCCAGCTTGCCGATCAGGTGCGCCTGCGACGGCTGCAGGTCATCCAGGGTCGGAATGATCTCGTTCTTCGGAATGAACAGCACGTGCACCGGCGCCTGCGGTGCGATGTCCTTGAAGCCCAGCACCTCGTCATCCTCGTAGACGATGGTGGCCGGGATCTCGCGACGGATGATCTTGCTGAAGAGGGTTTCGTTGCTCATGATCGGCCTCGGCGGGTATGTCGTCCGCATTGTAGGCCGCCCGCGCCCGGCCATGCCGGCCGTTGCTCAATCGCGGAATTCGCTGCGCGTCCCGAACGCGTGCGACAGCGTGCCACGATCGACGTATTCCAGTTCACCGCCCAGCGGCAGGCCCTGCGCCAGGCGGCTGGGCTGCACCTTGCGTGCGCGCGCCAGCTGCGCCAGGTAATGCGCGGTGGCCTCCCCCTCCACAGTGGCGCTGGTGGCGATGATCAGCTCCTGCACCTCGCCTTCGGCCAGCCGCCGCTCCAATTGCTCCAGGCCCAGCTCGCGCGGGCCGATGCCATCGAGCGGCGACAGCCGCCCCTGCAGCACGAAGTAGACACCGCGGAAACCTGTGGCGTTTTCGATGGCCAGGCGGTCGGCCGGCGATTCGACCACGCACAGCTGGCTGCGTTCGCGGCTGCTGTTGGCACAGGTCGGGCACAACTCGGTTTCGCTGAAGTCGCGGCACTGCGCGCAGTGGCCAATGCGCTCCACCGCCAGCGCCAGGGTTTCGGCCAGGCGCTGGCCACCTTCGCGCTCGCGCTCGAGCAGGTGGTAGGCCATGCGCTGCGCCGTCTTCTGGCCCACGCCAGGCAGCACCCGCAGTGCGTCGATCAATTGTTCAAGCAGGGGTGCGGACACGGCGGCAGGCTTTCATTGCGTCGAGCAGGCTCGACGGCTGTTTGTAGAGCCGAGCCATGCTCGACTGAAGGTTGGAACAGTCGAGCAAGCTCGACTCTACGGGATCCGTGGCACCCGGTTACACGGGTGCCACGCTGAAAATCAGAACGGCAGCTTCATGCCCGGCGGCAGCTGCATGCCGGCGGTGGCCGAACCCATCTTCGACTTCGACTCGGCATCGATCTTGTTCGAGGCATCGTTGAAGGCGGCGGCGATCAGGTCTTCCAGCATCTCCGGGTCGCTGGCCAGCGACGGGTCGATGCGCACCTTGCGGCATTCCTTGGCGCCGGTCAGGGTCACGCTGACCATGCCGCCACCGGCGCTGCCGGTCACTTCGATCTTGGCGATTTCTTCCTGGGCCTTCTGCAGGTTTTCCTGCATCTTCTGGGCCTGCTGCATCAGTTGGGCGATGTTGCCGCGCATAGTGTCTTACTCGTCAAAAGAACGGATGGAATCGGAAACAACCCGGGCGCCGTGCTGTTGGATCAGCACCTGCACTTCCGGATCGTCCATGAAAACAGCCTCTGCCACCTGCTGCCGCTCGCCACGCTGGCGATCGGCACGCTGGTGCAGGGTCTCGGCCGGAACGTGTTCGGTTTCCAAGGTCTCGACCACGATCTTCGGCGCCTGGCCGAGGGCCTTCTCCAGCATCTCGCCCAGGGCGGCCAGCGCGCGCTCCGAGCGCAGATATTCAAATCCGGGCGAAAGACCCAGTTTCAAGGTCCCGTGCTGGCAACTGATGAAGGCGGCGTTGGCGGCCAACTGCCGCGACGGGCCGCTCAGGCCACTGTTGGCGACCAGATCCAGCCAATCCTCGGCGCTGGCCAGATCGCTGACACCGTCCTGCGGCACGGCATCACGTGCCGGGGCCGGCTCGGCCGGCGCGATGGCAATGCCTTCAGTGCGGAACGGGCGCTCGGGCGGCGCAGGCTCGCTGGGAGCCGCGACGGGAGCTGGCGGTTCATGCCAGGGCGCCACCATGGCGGCGTCCGGCCCAGCCATCTCGGCCGCCAGCGCCTCGTCACGCGCCTCGGCTTCGTCGGTGGCCCACGGCGGCAGGTCGTCGCCCGCTTTGGCTTCAACGGATGCCGGTGCCGCTGCTTCAGCCTTCACCGGCGGCGGTGACACGGGCTCTTCCACCGGAACCGGCTCGGGCTCCGGGGTCGGGTCCGGTTCGGGTCGTGGGGCCGGCTCAGGTTCGGGTTCAGGTTCGCGCGGCGCGGCCTGCGCCGGAGCGGCCACCTGCGCTACTACGGCCGGGCTTGCCGAAGTGGCGGCAGCAACCGGTGTCGCTTCGTGGGTACCCGTACCGCTGCCACCACCGGCAGCATTGCCACCCGGCGCATTGCCTGCACTGTCCACCGACTTCGGCACCGGCGGGACCGCCGCGGCCGGGCGGAACGCCAGCATGCGCAGCACAGCCATTTCAAAGCCCGCGCGCGGGCTAGGCGCCAGCGGCAGGTCACGACGGCCGTTCAAGGCCATCTGATACCAGAGCTGCACCACTTCCGGACGCAGGCGTTCGGCGAACACCGTCGCATCCAGGCCTTCGGCAGCCGCTGCGGCACCCGGTACCAGCTGCTGCACCTGGATGCGATGCAGGCCTTGGGCCAGCGCTTCCAGCACGCCGCTCCAATCCGGCGAGAATTCGGCCAGCGCAGCCACCACCTGCAACAGGCGCGGACCATCGCCCTCGGCCAGCGCATCGAGCATCGCTGCCACCTGGGTGCGGTCGACCGTGCCCAGCATCGTGCGCACCACGTCCTCGCGCAGCGCGCCGCCGGCGTAGGCGATCGCCTGGTCCAGCAGCGACAGGCCGTCACGCAGGCTGCCGTCGGCGGCCTTGGCCAGCTGCACGATGGCGCTGCCGTCGGCCTCGATTTCCTCAGCCGCCAGGATGCGGGTCATCTGGCCCTGGATCTGATCCTCGTCCAGGCGCTTGAGGTTGAACTGCAGGCAGCGGCTGAGCACGGTGACCGGCAGCTTCTGCGGGTCGGTGGTGGCCAGCAGGAACTTCACGTGCTCCGGCGGCTCTTCCAGCGTCTTCAGCAGCGCGTTGAACGCCGCCTTGGACAGCATGTGCACTTCGTCGATCAGGTAGACCTTGTACTTGCCACGCGAGGGCATGTACTGCGCGTTCTCGATCACCTCGCGCACGTCATCCACACCGGTGTTGGACGCGGCGTCGATTTCCAGCAGGTCGATGTAGCGGCCGGCGTCGATGTCCAGGCAGGCCGCGCACTGGCCGCACGGGTCGGCGCTGGTGCCCTGCTCGCAGTTCAGCGACTTGGCGAAGATGCGCGCGATGGTGGTCTTGCCCACGCCGCGGGTACCGGTGAACAGGAACGCATGGTGGACCCGGCCGCTGTCCAGCGCGTTGCTGAGCGCACGGACCACGTGTTCCTGGCCCACCAGCTCGGCAAAACGCTTCGGACGCCACTTGCGGGCAAGGACGAGATAGGACATCAGGCCACCGTTTTCCATCGGATGTTCCATTGTGCCATGCCTGTCCAGCCCCCTCGCCTCCGGCACGTCCTTCGCAGGTCCCTGACTGGGGTGCTTGTGAAGTGCCGCGCAGCCCGCTAGAATCTGCGCCCCTGCTGAGGCGTTTGCCGATGGCAGGGATCCGGAGAGGTGTCCGAGTGGTTGAAGGAGCACGCCTGGAAAGTGTGTAAGCGTCTAAACCGCGCTTCGGGGGTTCGAATCCCCCTCTCTCCGCCAGATAACTGAAAAAGGCTGCCCCCAGGGGCGGCCTTTTTCAGTTATCTGGCGCGGGACGCGAAGTGCGCTGCGCGCACTTCGCCCCAAACGTTGCTGCGCAACCTTTGGGCCCCTCCCTTTGCCGGCCTCTCCCCGCCCCTGTCGGGGCAGCCCCTCAACAGAGGGGCTTGTTCCTCCAGATGCGCGACATGCACGGACAGATCACCGCAGGCGGGTCCCGAGGCGCAACGCGCATCGGGATCGGGTACATGGATGCACACGACAATCCCCCTCTCCCCGCCCCTGTCGGGGCAGCCCCTCAACAGAGGGACTTGTTCCTCCAGATCCATCAGTAGATCCACGCCACGCGTGGATGCTTTTGATCGCTTTACGCACGCTCGTTGGCACTCCAAAACAAAGCTGAACGAAACCTGAAAATTCGCTATCGTAGGTGCCTTCATCCGACGCCTGGCCCATTGCCCATGAGTTCGACCGACAGCGCTCACGCCGACTGCGAGAACTGCAACACCGCCCTGCAGGGCCACTACTGCCATCGCTGCGGGCAATCGGCGCACAACCCGCTCAAGCACGTGGGCCATGCCATCGAAGAAGTGTTCGAATCCTTCTGGCACCTGGACGGGCGCATCTTCCGCACGCTGCGCGATCTCTGGGTTCCCGGCCGCATCACGCAGAACTACCTCAAGGGCCGCCGGGTCGGATACGTGCAGCCTTTGCGGCTGTTCGTCATCCTCACCCTGTTTACGTTCTTCATCGGCAAACTGTTCGTGCACGTCGACGACATCCGCATGGGCGGAGGCGATTCGCTGTATGCCAAGTCCATCACCGTTGAACAGGTCGAGGCCGCACGCGCGAAACAGCTGACGATGATCGATCAACAGCAGGCCAGCTCACCTGCTACCGGCAACGCCGGCTTCGCCATGGCCAGAGCGGCGGTGAATGCGGCAGCCGCACAGCGTAAAGCCGAGCTCACCGGCACCAGCAAGGAGGTCGCCACGACCGAGCCCGGCACCTTCTTCAACCACACCGTCAACGGTAAACCTTGGGACGCTGACACCAACCCCATCGTGGTGGCAGGCTGGCCCCGGTTCGCCAACAACTGGCTCAACAAGCGCCTGCACAACGGCAACGCCAACATCCAGCGCATGGGGGGCAAGACCGATCTGTACATGCAGGCGATCCTGACCGCATTGCCCGGTGCCCTGTTCTTCCTGATGCCGGTGTTCGCGCTGGTGCTGCGCATCGCCTACATCCCGCGGTCGATGGGCTATCTGGAACACCTGGTGGTGGCGCTGTACAGCCACTGCTGGCTGATGATGGTGCTGCTGGCAACCTTCCTCATCGCCGGCATCAGCAGCGCGCTCGCATCCCCCGCCTTCGCCGCCGCCAGCCAATGGCTGTATGCCCTGCTGTGGCTGGCGGTCCCGGTCTATCTGCTGTGGATGCAGCAACGCGTGTATGGCGGCAACAAGGCGCTGACCGTGTTGCGCTACCTTGCCATCGGCGGCGTCTACCTGTTCCTGGTGAGCTTCGTGGTGATGTATGCGGTGCTGGCGGGAATCTCGGCCTGAGGGATACACGCACGGCATCCGGCCCATGAATCCACGTGTAGCGTGGATCTACTGACGATCGTCTATCGTGGGCCCATGAACCTCCGCCTCTACCGACCCGCAGATGCCAGCGCCTGCCTGTCGATTTTCGACAGCAACGTACCCACCTACTTCGCGCCCGAAGAGCGCAGCGACTTTGAACGCTTCCTGCGTGAGCAGGCCATGGACTGCGCCTTCCAGGTGATCGAGCGCGACCACCGCATCGTGGCCTGTGGCGGCCTGTCGCGACGCGGTGATGGCAGTGCCGGTTTCTGCTGGGGCATGGTGCAGCACGCGCTGCACCGGCATGGATTGGGACGCGAACTGGCGCTGGCGCGCCTGCGCCAGGCCGAAGCGGATCCCTCGATCAATCGCGTCACGCTCAGCACCAGCCAGCACACCCAGGGCTTCTACGCCGGCCTGGGCTTCCAGGTGACACGTGTGGTGCCCGATGGCCACGGCGCCGGGATCGACGCTGTGGAAATGGAGCGGGAGCTCTAGCGCTCCCGCCCCGGTCCCATCCACGCCCGCCGTGGTTCTACCGCTGGCCCGCTCCCCTCAGAAGCCCACGCGCAGGTTGATCTGCCCGCCGACATCGCGGCGACCGTCGCCGTGCTGGCCCTGCACGAACATCGACAGCTGGCTGTTGTGGCCGAGCCCAACCGCCACGCCCAGCTGGCTGACCAGCGCATTGCGTGCCATCACCGCGCTATAGACGTCGAAGGAATTGCCGCCGACCGCGAAGCGGTTGCGGCTGGCCACGTCGGTGTCACCCGATGCATGCTGCCAGCCGAGGCCGACCGTCAGCTGTGCAGGGAAGCGCTCGCCGCTGCCCACGTCCCAGCGGCCCCGCACACCCACGGTGCTGACATTGAGCGTGTCCTTGCCGCCTTCCAGCTCCAGCGCAGCAGTGCCGCCCCGCTCCACCGCGCGATCACTGTCGACCCAGTGCTTGGTGAACTGCACGTACGGCTGCAGCTGGGTCCTGCCGTGGGTCCAGGTCCAGCTGCCCTCCACCTGGGCGATGGTCACATCCGAGTCCTGGCGGCTGTACAGGGTCTGGCCCAGCAGCGGCACCTCACGCGTGGTGCGCGTGCGGTAGTCGCCGCGCGACACGCTGCCACCGACCGCAAAGCCGTTGTTCCATTGGCCCTGCGCATACAGGCCGAAGGTGTTGCCACGCAGGCGGGCGCGCGAGCTGCGATCGTACAGGCGCGTATCCAGCCGTTCGTTGCCGGCCGCTGCACCCAGCACCACGTGCTCGCCCAGCTGCCAGTCCACGCCGGCCATCAGCGCATTGCGGTTGGAGCGGATGTCGTCGCCGTTGCCATCACCATCCTGCCTGAACACCTTGCCGCTGCCGGCCAGCCAAGCCGAGGCACGCTCACCGCGCACGGTCGGCAGCTCACTGCCCAGGCGCTGGCGGATACCCTCTTCCAGGTAATTGTCGTACAACAGCACCGCACGGCTGGCCGCATGCACTTCACCGGACAGCTGGTCGAAGGCCGCGCGCGCGGTACCCGCGTCATACATCAGCAGCGTGTTGTACAGGCCCAGCGCCGAACCACTCTGCGGCAGGCTGTCCAGCGCTGCGGCGGTGTTGTACTGGTTGCGCGTCTTCGCCGCCGTGGTGAAGGCTGCGGTCTGCGCCACATCGATCTGCAGATTGGCCGTGTTCGCCGTGTAGACCGGGGTGATGGTCAGGAAGGCCGACGGCGTCTTCGCCGAAGCGAACTGCCCGCTCACGCCACCGCCCGCATTGACCACGGTGTACTGCTGGCCCTGCTGGTAGCTGGTGCTCGGCGAGATGGTATTCACCTGCACGCTGCTGCCACCCACGTTGGCACTGCCACCCACCTGCACCGTGTCGCTGCCGGTGGCACCCAGATCGATGCCCAGCGTGCTGCCCGGCGACAAGGTCAGGTTGCCACCCACCGTGATCGTGCCGGTGCCATTGCCCGCACCGCTGCCATTGCCTGGGCCATTACCCGGCGACAGCACGCCGCCACTGGATACCGTCACGCCACCACCGGTACCCCCGATGGTGCCGGTGCCGGACAGCGTGGTACCGCTGCCGATGGTCCACTGGCCGCCGATGTTGCCGGTGACATTCAGGCCACCGCCGGTGACCTGGCCGGTGCCGCTGAAACCACCACTGTTGCCGCCGAGATTCAACCCACCCGGGCCGGCCTGCACGATGCTGCCACCTCCGCTGATGGTGCCACCCAGCGTGGTGCTGCCACCGGTGTTGATGATCAGCCCACCGTTGTTGGTGATGTTGCCGGTGATCGAGCCACTGGCGCCGCCATTGCCAACCTGCACCGTGCCACCGGCGTTGATGGTGGTGCCGCCGGTGTAGGTGTTGTTGCCGGTCAGGGTGATGGTGCCAGCACCGGCCTGGGTCAGGCCACCGCTGCCGCTGATGGTGCCACCGATGGTGGTGTTGCCACCGACGTTGAACACCAGGCTGCCGTTGTTGCTGACGTTGCCGGCAATCGATCCGCTCGCGCCGCCGTTGCCGACCTGCAGCGTGCCGCCGGTGTTGATGGTGGTGCCGCCGGTATAGGTGTTGTTGCCGCCCAGGATCAGCGTGCCGCTGCCGGCCTGGGTCAGGCCACCGCTGCCGCTGATGGCGCCGCCGACGGTGGTGTTGCCACCCACGTTGAAGATCAGGCTGCCGTTGTTGGTGACGCTGCCGCCAATCGCACCGGTCGCGCCGCCATTGCCCACCTGCAGGGTGCCACCGGCAGTGATGGTGGTCGGGCCGGTGTAGGTGTTGTTGCCGGTCACGGTCAGTGTGCCGCTGCCGGCCTGGGTCAGGCCACCGCTGCCGCTGATGGTGCCGCCCAGCGTGGTGTTGCCCGCGACGTTGGACACAAGCGTGCCGTTGTTGGTGATGTCGCCGACGATCGAGCCGGTCGCACCACCATTGCCCAGCTGCAGCGTGCCGCCGGCATTGATGGTGGTACTGCCGGTGTAGGTGTTGGTGCCGGTCAGCACCAGCGAGCCACTGCCCGCCTGGGTCAGGCCACCCGTACCACTGATGGTGCCGCCCAGCAGGGTGTTGCCCGCGACGTTGGAGATCAGCGAACCATTGTTGGTGATGTCGCCAGCGATCGAACCGGTCGCTCCACCATTGCCCACCTGCAGCGTGCCACCGGTATTGATGATGGTGCCGCCGGTGTAGGTGTTGTTGCCGACCAGGGTCAGTACGCCGGCACCGGCCTGGGTCAGGCCACCGCTGCCACTGATCGCGCCGCCAACCGTAGTGTTGCCCGCCACGTCGAACACCAGGCTGCCGTTGTTGGCGACGTTGCCGGTGATCGCACCGGTCGCACCGCCATTGCCGACCTGCAGCGTGCCACCGGCATTGATGGTGGTACCGCCGGTGTAGGTGTTGTTGCCGGTCAGCACCAGTGTGCCAGCGCCGGCCTGGGTCAGGCCACCACTGCCGCTGATGGTGCCGCCCAGCGTGGTGTTGCCCGCCACGTTGGACACCAGCGCGCCGTTGTTGGTGATGTCGCCGACGATCGCGCCGGTCGCACCACCGTTGCCCACCTGCAACGTGCCGCCGGCATTGATGGTGGTACCGCCGGTGTAGGTGTTGTTGCCGGTCAGCACCAGCGTTCCGCTGCCAGCCTGGGTCAGGCCACCGCTACCGCTGACCACACCACCTACGGTTGCCGTGGTGCCCAGGTTGTAGACCAGGCTGCCGTTGTTGGTGATGTCGCCCAGCACCGAACCGGAGCTGCCGCCGTTGCCGATCTGCAGCGTGCTGCCACCATTGATGGTGGTGCCACCGGTATAGACGTTGTCGCCGCTCAGGGTCAGCGTGCCGGTGCCGCTCTGCACCAGGCCACCGGTGCCACTGAGCACACCGCCGAAGGTGGTGCTGCCGTTGTTGCCGCCGGTGGTCAGGGTCGCACCGCCCAGCACCACGCTGGATCCGGTTACGCCGGCCAGGCCTCCGATGCTCTGATTGCCACCGGCACTGATGTCCAGCGTACCGGCACCGGCCAGGTTCACCGTGCTCGCACCCGACAGGGTGCCACCGGCCGCCACCGCCAGCGTGCCGCTGTTGATGGTGGTGTTACCGGTATAGGTGCTGGCACCGCCCAGCGTGACCGTTGCTGCGCCATCCTTGAGCAGGCCGCCAGCGCCGCTGATAGGGCCGTTCAAGGTCAGCGCGTTGCTGCCGGCAAGGGTCAGCGTGCCGCTGGCCAGCTGCACGGTGTTGGCCAGCGTCAGCGCGCTGGTGCCGTCCAGGCTGGCATTGCCGCCCACGGTCAGCGTGCCGGTTCCCAGTGCATTGTTGTTACCCAAGGCAAGGCCACCGGCGTTGAGTGCCACGCCACCGCTGAAGGTATTGCTGCCGGTCAGGCCCTGGATGCCTGCACCATTCTTCACCAGGCCACCGGTACCGGTAATGTCACCAGCGAAGGTCGTGTTTCCTACGCCATTGAGGGTCAGCGTGCTGCCGCCGAGCGCGACCGTACTGCCGGTAACACCGGCCAGTGATCCGATGCTCTGCGCACCACCGGCAGAAATATCGAACGCTGTTCCGGCGTTGGCCAGTGTCACCGCGCCATTCGCTGCCAGGCTTCCTCCGGCGCCAATCGCCAGCGTGCCCGCATTGATGGTGGTGCCACCAGTGAAGGTATTGGCACCGGTCAGGGTCTGGGTGCCGGTGCCTTCCTTGATCAGCCCACCGGTGCCCCCCACCGAACCACTGAACGTGCCATTGACGGGACCACCAATGGTCAAGGTGTTGCCGCCCAGGTTCACCGTGCCGTTGCCGATCAGGGTACCGAACTGCTGCGTGCCGCTGCCCGCCGACAGATCGAAGGTCGCACCACTGGCCAGGTTGACGATGCCACTGGCATTCAAGCTCGCGCCGGCGCCCAATGTCAGCGTACCGGCATTGATGAAGGTGCCACCGGTATAGGTATTGGCACCGTTCAAGGTCAGCGTTGCCGCGCCCTCCTTGGTCAGCGAGCCGGTGCCACTCAGGCTGCCGTTGAGGGTGAGGTTGTTGCTGCCGAGTACGGTCAGCCCGGCGTTGAGGACGAAGTTGTTGGCCAACGTCACCGCAGTGTTCGAATCGAGCGTACCGTTGCCACCCACCGTTACCGCCCCGGTGCCCAGAGCGGCATCGTTGCCGACCACCAGGCCGCCTGCATTGAGCGTTACACCGCCACTGAAGGTGCTGGCGCCGTTGAGGGTCTGCACGCCTGCGCCGTTCTTGACGAGGCCACCATTACCGGTGATAGCTCCGTTGAACGTGCTGTCTACCGTGCCGCCCAGGGTCAGCGCACTGCCCCCCAGCGCCACGGTGCTGCCGGCCACACCGGCAAGCGAACCGATGCTCTGGTTGCCCGCAGAGATATCGAGGGTACCGGTACCGGCCAGGTTCACCGCGCCGGTCGACGCCAGGCTGCCGCCGGCGCCGATCGCCAGCGTGCCGCTGTTGATGGTGGTGCCTCCGGTGTAGGTATTCGCACCGGTCAGGGTCACGGTGGCCGCACCGTTCTTGATCAGCCCACCGGTACCGGAAACCATGCCGCCCAAGGTCAGTGCATTGCTGCCCAGCAGGTTGAGGTTGGCACCTGATGCCAGCGTGATGTTGTTGGCCAGGTTGGCCGCGGTCGAAGCATCCAGCGTAGCGCTGGCCCCCACCGTCAGCGCACCGCTGCCGAGCGCGGCGCTGTTGCCGACCACCAGGCCACCGCCGTTGAGCGCCAGGCCGCCGTTGAACAGGTTGGCGCCGCCCAGCGTGAGGATGCCGGTGCCGTTCTTGACCAGGCCACCGGTGCCGGAAATCGCGCCGTCGAACACGCTGTTGCCGTTGCCGCCGAGGATCAGCGACTGCGCGCCCAGAGTGACCGTGGAGCCGGTCACCCCGCCCAACGAACCAATGGTCTGGCTGGCACCGGACGTCGAGATGTCGAAGCCGGTTCCCGCTGCGGTAAGTGTCACTGCACCGGTGGCCGCCAGGCTGCCGCCCGGACCGATCGCCAGTGTGCCGGCATTGATGAAGGTGCCGCCGGTGTAGGTGTTGGCACCGGTCAGCGTCTCGATGCCCGCACCGACCTTGGTCAGGCCACCCGTACCTGCGATAGAGCCACTGAAGGTGCCATTGGTCGCCCCGCCGACTTCGATCGAGTTGGCACCGAGATTCACCGTACCGTTGCCGACCAGGGTGCCGAACACCTGCGTGCCACTGCCGGCCGACAGATCCAGCGTCGCGCCGGTGGCGAGGTTCACGGTACCGCTCGCCGCCAGGCTTGCACCGGCACCCAGCGCCAGTGTGCCGGCGTTGATGTTGGTACCACCGGTATAGGAGTTGATACCGTTCAAGGTCAGCGTTGCGCCACCATCCTTGGTCAGGCTGCCGGTACCGGAAATCACCCCGCTGAGCGTCAGCGCATTGGTGCCCAGTACGGTCAGGCCTGCGTTGAGCGCGATGTTGTTGGTCAGTGCTGCCAGGCCGGTGGTGTCCAGCGTGGCGGCACCGCCGACGGTCAATGCACCCGTGCCCAGCGCCGCGTCATTGCCGAGCACCAGCCCGCCAGCGTTGAGCGTCACGCCGCCGCCAAACGTGTTGGCGCCGGACAGCGTCTGCACGCCCGCGCCCACCTTGACCAGACCGCCACCACCACTGATCACGCCGTCGAAGGCGGCATTGCCGGCCGTGCCGAAGGTCAACGAATTACCGCCCAGCGCCAGCGTGCTTCCGCCCGCACCGTTGAGCGCGCCGATGGTCTGGCTGCTGCCGGCACCGGAGATATCGAAGCCAGCGCCTGCGCCCAGCGTGACATCACCCGCCGCGGCAAGGCTGCCACCTGTTCCCAGTGCCAGCGTACCGGCGTTGATGGTGGTACCGCCGGTATAGGTGTTGGCACCGGACAGCGTCAGCGTGGTGGCACCGTTCTTGATCAGGCTGCCGTTGCCATCGATCACACCCGACAGCGTCAGCGCATTGCTGCCCGGCAATGTCAGTGCGACACCCGAGCCCAGCGTGACCGCATTGCCGAGCGTCGCTGCAGCACCCGCATCCAGCGTGGTGCTGGCATTCACCGCCAGCGTGCCGGAGCCGAGTGCGCCGTTCGCGCCGACCACCAGGCCACCACCGTTCAAGGTCAGGCCGCCACCGAAGGTATTGGTGTTGTTGAGCGTCAGCAGGCCTGCACCGTTCTTGATCAGGCTGCCGCTGCCGGCCACCACGCCTGCAAGGGTGAGATCGCTGCTGCCGCCCAGCGTCAGCTGCGTACCCCCACCGAAGTTCACGGCGTTGGCCAGGTTCAGTGCCGTCGTTCCGTCCAGGCTGACGTTGCCGCCGATGCCCAGCGTGCCCGTGCCCAGCGCCCCCGAATTCCCGAGGATCAGGCCACCGGCATCAAGCGCGACATCGCCACTAAAGGTATTGGCACCGGACAGCGTCTGCACGCCAGCACCGACCTTGATCAGCCCACCGCTGCCATCGATGACACCGGCAAAGCTGCCATTGCTGGCGCCACCGAAAGTAAGGGTCTGCGTGCCCAATGCCACATGGCTGCCTGCCACGCCGTTCAACGCGCCAATGGTCTGCCCGGTACCCGCTGCGGAGATGTCCAGCGTCGCGCCGGCACCGGCGAGGTCCACCGCACCGATGGCGGCAAGACTGCCACCCGCGCCGAGTGCCAGCGTACCTGCGTTGACCGTAGCGCCACCGAGGAAGGTATTGGCACCGGACAAGGTCAGCGTCGAGGCGCCGTCCTTGATCAGGCCACCGGCACCACTCACCACACCGCTCAGAGTGAGATTGCTGCTGCCCGGCAGGGTCAGCGTATTGGCGCCCAGGTTCACTGCATTGACCAGCGAAACCGGGGCGCTCGCATCCAGAGAAACACTGCCGCCGATGTTCAGTGCACCGGTACCCAACGCACCGTTGGCGCCGACCGACAGACCGCCCGCATTCAGCGTCAGACCACCACTGAAGGTGTTGCTGTTGTTCAACGACAGCACGCCAGTGCCGGTCTTGATCAGGCCACCGGTGCCGGTGATCAGTCCGCCCAGAGCAACATTCTCATTGCTGGTCAGACTCAGCTGCGCACCGGCATCGAGATCGATGGCATTGCCCAGGTTCAATGCCACCGTACTGCCCAGGGTCGCGTTCGCGCCCACGGCAAGCAGCCCGGTTCCCAGCGCGCCAGCGTTGCCCAGCATCAGGCCACCGCCGTTGAGCGTCAGCCCACCGGCGAAGTTGTTGGCGCCGTTGAGCGTGAGCGTGCTGGCGCCGTTCTTGACCAGGCCACCGGCTCCGGAAACCACCCCGCCAAGCGTGATCGCCTGCGAACCCGGCAGCGACAACACGGCCCCACTGCCCAGAGTGACATTGTTGACCAGGTTCAACGCCGTGCTGCCATCGAGCGATGCATTGCCACCCACGCTCAATGCGCCCGTCCCGAGTGCACCGCTGTTGCCCAGCAGCAGGCTGCCGGCATTGAGGTTCAGGCCGCCGCTGAATGCATTGGTGCCGTTCAAGGTCAGCAGCGAGGCACCGTTCTTGGTCAGGCTGCCGGTGCCGGTGATGTTGCCGCCCAGGGTGAGGTTCTGGCTACCCGGCAGCGTCAGCACCGCGCCAAGGTTGATGGCATTGCCCAGATTCAGTGCTGCGGTTGCGTCGAGCGAGCCATTGCCGCTGACCGTCAACGCGCCGGTACCGAGTGCACTGCCGTTGCCCAGCAACAGGCCACCGGCCGCCAGGTTCAGGCCACCACTGAAGGTATTGGCGCCGCTGAGCGTCTGCGTGCCCGTTCCCTGCTTGACCAGGCCACCGGTACCGCCGATCACGCCGCCGAATGCCTGGTTGGTGGCATCACCGAAGGTGAGCGTGCTGCCGCCCAGCGAGAGGATGCTGCCTGCCGCACCGGACAGCGCACCGATGGTCTGGTTGCCGCCGAGCGAGATGTCCAGTTCGGCGCCGGCCCCCGCCAGGCTCACCGCCCCGGTGGCCGCCAGACTGCCGCCACTGGCCAGTGCCACCTTTCCTGCGTTCACGTTCAGACCGCCGGTGAACGCGTTGGCCCCACCCAGCGTGAGCGTGGAGGCGCCGTTCTTGACCAGGCTGCCGGTACCACCGATCACGCCGCCCAGCGTCAGCGCGTTGGAGCCCAGCACGTTGAGCGAACCACCCACCCCCAGGTTGATGCCGTTGCCCACGGTCAGTGCCGAGCTGGCATCAAGCGTCACCGCGCCACCGACATTCAATGCGCCGGTTCCCAGCGCACCGCCGTTGCCGAGCACCAGTCCTCCAGCCGTGAGCGACAGCCCTCCACCAAACGTGTTGGCGTTGTTGAGGGTCAGGGTGGCCGCGCCGTTCTTGACCAGGCTGCCGGAGCCACCGATCACGCCGTTGAAGGTCAATGCCTGGTTGCCGGACAGATTGAGGATGCTGCCCGCGCCCAGATTGACCGCGTTGGCGAGAGCGAGCGCCCCGGTGCCATCGAGAGACACGTTGCCGCCAACACTAAGTGTTCCAGTACCCAGCGCGCCTGCATTGCCCAGCAGCAGGCCACCGCCGTTGAGCGTGACGCCACCTGTGAAGGTATTGGCGCCCGACAGGGTCTGGGTACCCGTACCGACCTTGACCAGCGCGCCGCCGACACCGCCGATGACGCCGGAGAAGCTGGTGCTGGTGTTCAGGCCACCCAACGTGAGGCTGCGCGCGCCAAGGTTGAGCGCACCGGATCCGGCGAGTGAGCCGATGGTCTGGCTGGCCGCAACCGAGAGATCGAGGTTGGTACCTGCGCTCAGCGAGATCGCACTTGTCGGCGACAGGCTGCCACCGGCGCCCAATGCCAGCGCACCACCGGTGACCGCGAAGGAGCCCGTAAGCAGGTTCGCACCATTCAAGGTGAGGGTACCCGGCCCCGCCTTGATCAGGTTGCCGGCGCCGGAGATCGAACCATTCAGGCCCAGCGCGTTGCTGCCCAGCAGGTTGAGCGTGCCGCCACCGTTGATGACGAGGTTGTTGCCCAGATTGAAGTTGGCCGAGGTATCCAGCGAAGCGTTGCCACCGACGGTCAGACTGCCGCTGCCGAGTGCACCGGCATTGCCCAGCACCAGGCCGCCAGCATTGAGGTTGACGCCACCGCTGAACAGGTTCGCACCGCCCAGGGTGACGATGCCGGTGTTGTCGACCGTCAGCCCACCGGTACCGGATAGCACGCCACTCAAACCGAAGCCTTGGGCACCGCCCAGGTTCAACCCGCCATTGAGGGTGAAATTGTTGCCCAGCGACAGGCCTGCACCACTGGCCGCGATCGAGCCGCCAGTGACGGTAAACAGGCCGGAACCGAATGCGGCGTTGTTGTTGAAGTTCACCACGCCGCCACCGAGGGTGATCGCGCCCGTGCCCGACCACGGCCCCTGCAGGTTCCAGGTGCCGCTGTTGACGGTGAGCTTCTGGAAGCCGATGTAGTTGGTCCAGCCGATGCTCGACGCAGGCCCGTTGTTACTCGCGTTGTCCTGCAGCACCAAGGTGTTGTTGGCGGCACCGGTGCCGATGCCTGCATCAACCGTGCCCGCCGCTGCGACCTTGACCCCGGTTACGCCGGCGAGCAGGCCTGCAGGTGCGCTACCGCCACCGGTAACCACGGTGGACCCTGCCACGGCAGTGAAAGTATTGCCGCCGGTGGAATCACCCAGATGCACACTGCCCGAGATCGTGCCCGAATTGGTGAACGTATTGCCTGTCGAAGCACCCAGGCCGACACGACCGGTGATGCTGCCACGGTTGGTCACGTTGGCCTGTGCTCCGCCATAGGTCACCACCGACGTCGCATCCGCAAGCTGCCCTATCCCCAGCAGCGACATTCCAATCGAACCATCATTGACCAGCGTGGTGGTCCCACCTGCGGCATTCTGCGCGGTGACCGCCTGGCCGCCGAAACCCAGCAAAGTGCCGATGTTGAAGATGCCCTTGATCTGGCCGCCAGTCTGGTTGTTGACCGTGATCGCGCTGCCACCGGCGGTGTTGTTGCCGACCACCAGGCCGGCCGCGGCCAGGCTGAGACCACCGGTCAGGAACGGATCGATCGTGCCGGCGTTGTTGACCGTGGTGTTGCTGCCGCTCAACGTCACCGCATTGCCGCCCAACAGCAGAGGCACGCTGAACACCGCGCCATTGGCGATGTTCAACGTCAGGCCGCTGGTCGGGTTGACGTAGTTGTTGATGTTGGTGGAGCTGTCGCAGTTGACGGTCGTGGTGCCAGTGCACGCCGCGAATACCGAACCACTGGCCAGCGTGGCAGCCAATGCCACCGCCAACTGGTGCGCCCTCAATCGCGGCACCCGCCCTGCGCAGACCGCGCTTCCGCCGGGATTCTGGGCGACCTCCGAAGCAACCTGCATTACGCCGAGGGCACGATTGAAAACCAGACGGTAAATGCGGTTCATCGGTAAATCTCCATGAAAAGACCAGATGGCACTGCAGGCAGGTTTTTTGAAGACAATGCGGCCCACCCCGGCTCCCGACACGGGAACAAGGCCTGGCGTCATTAACTTCTGAAAATCTTCACATCTTCACGCGACCGCACCTGGAAAAGGCAGGTCAACGTGTCCGTCAAGGCGAAAACTCCCCGATTTCGCATGACGAATGGCGGCACTGTGCGGCCGATGGCGCCAGCGGCATGTGAATCACGCTCGTTATTTTCATGACGCACGTCAAATAAAACGGGCGGACAAAATGGTTTTGCCGAAAATGCATATACCTGCAGCAGGCGGAGATTCCTTTCTCCGCCCAACTAAATGCATTCAGCTGCTCGAGAGTTTCATCAGCACCAGGCCGGAAACGATCAGCACCGCCGCACCGATCCGCATCGGGCTGACCTGCTCACCGAGGAAGACGATGCCGACCACGAACGCACCGACCGCGCCGATGCCGGTCCAGATCGTGTAGGCGGTGCCCAGCGGCAGGCTGCGCATGGCCACCGCCAGCAGCCAGAAGCTGGCGATCATGCCGATGATGGTGACCACGGTAGGGGTGAGCTTGGTGAAGCCTTCGGACTGCTTCATGGACACGGCCCAGACGATTTCCAGCAGGCCGGCGAACAACAGATAGATCCAGGCCATGACAGCCCTCCTCTTGGTAGGGCCAGGCCGTCCTGGTCATTGATTCCCGATGCGGGGGAGGTCGTTCCTCCTGGCCGACATTCTAGCAACGCCGGTCGGCGCGGGGCGTTGCCGGCAGACGCGGGTTACAGCCGATTCAGTGCACGAAGCTGGCGTCGATGTACCTGCCTGCGCTATAGTTGCCGTCTGCCATCGGCCAGCCGATGTGCAGTCCGGCTGTGGTCTCCGGCGCATCGCGCGCTGCTTCCCCTGATCCGTGAACCGGCCGCCCACTGGGCGGCCAACGTCTCTATGGTGGCCCCGTCGGCCCCTCGCGACGCTAGGTTGAAAATCCCGCCAGGGCCGGAAGGCAGCAACGGTATCGATCGACGCGGGCGCCGAGGTCAGCCGGCGGGGCCATCGCCTTTTCGGGCGTGGCCCCACTTCTGGTAGCTGCCAATCTTGGTTGGCGCTTTTCGCCGGGCATGGCCCGGCGCTACCGCGCCTCAGGCGTGCCCTGGTGAAACACCACCCTCCATTCCTGCGCATGCCGTCGCCACAGCGAACTGCGCAACACCCAGCCCTGGGCCTGGCCATCAACGTGATAGCGGCTGCGGTAGCGCACCTGGGCCAGATCCTCGGCCAACAGCCACACCGCGTACTGTTCCGATTCGATCAGCACCTGAGCGCGCTCCAGCGGGATCTCCTGCAACGCCGCATCACGGCCGTAGCATCGCCCGGAACTGCCGATCTCGCTGAAATCCTCGTCCAGAAATGCCGCCAGTTGCTCGCAATCGGCCCGCACCTGCGGCGCATGCAGCGCGCGTTCCAGCGCCTCCAGCTCGGCAGCCAGCGCCGCGTCGGCGGGCTGGCCAGCACCGCTCACGGCGGATCCTGCACCAGCACGTGCGGTGCAGTGGGGTTGGCCAGCGGCACGCACTGCCCCGGCTGCGCCACACGGTGCCCCCGCGCGGCCAGCGCCTGGCCGTCGGCCGCGCTCGCATAGTGGTAGAGCATCATCCGCGCCTGCAGTTCGGCGCTGTACTCGCGCTCCAGGTCGTCCACGCCGGTGTGCGACGGGTTGCCGTGCAGGCCGCAGTCGTGCGCGATCAGTTCATTGTCGTTGGCGAAGCGGGCCAGCATCTCCGGAATCGGCCGGGTATCGCCACTCCAGGTCAGCGCGCCCTGCAGGCGCAGGCCATAGGCCGTCTCCGGCCAGTGGTGGCGCACCGGGAACACTTCCAGGCGCACGCCCTCGTGCCAGAACGCCTCGCCCACCACGACCAGCTGGAACGCATCCCAGAAGTTGGCACCGCCCTCGGCCAGCACGTTCGGGTAGTCCCCGATGCGCTTGTGCAGCAGCGGCACCACCGTGGCGGGCACGTACAGGCGCACCTTGCCGCGCCGGTGCGCATTGAAGAAGGTGTCCACGAACAGGCGCTCGAAGCCGGCCACGTGGTCCAGGTGCACATGGGTGACGAACAGCGCCTGCGGCATGTGGCCGTAGTGCGCCTTGAACGCGGTCAGGCCTTCGCCGCCACAGTCGATGGTCAACCACGGCCGACCGTCCCGTTCGATCACCGACATCGGCGACCCCAGCTCGACCGCCGACGCATTGCCGACGCCGAGGAAACGCAACGACCAGTCCATCAGGTGCCCCGGTTCCAGGCCATGTCATAGGCGCGGCGCAGCCGCGCGTAATCCTTCTGCACGTCTTCCATGCTGCGCTCGCCGCGCAGCTTGATCAGCGAGCGCAGCAGGCGCTTGAGATTGCGTTCGCGCCAGGCGGTCGCCGGGATGCGGATCACCCCGCGGTCGAAGTCGATCAACCAACCGTGGCCGTTGCCGTCGAACAGGATGTTGTGCGCATTGAGGTCGGCATGGTCCAGGCCGGCACGATGGAAGCGGGCAATCAGCCGCCCGGTCTCCTCCCACGGTGCGCCCCGCCCCGCGACCAGCGCGCGGTCGGCCAGCGAACGGACACCCTCGATCCGCTCCATCAGGATCGCAGCCCGGTAGCGCAGGCCCTCGCGCATGTAGAACGCCGCCAGTGGCCGGGGCACCGGCAGCTTTTTCTCGCGCAGCGCGCGCATCAGCCGGAATTCGGCGAAGCTGCGCGTCCGGTCCGCGCCGCGCCAGAGGTACTGGTCATGGCTGATCTTCGCCGCCAGGCCACCGCGCAGGTAGTGGCGCAGCACGCTGGCGCCGAACGGCGCATCGACGAACCAGGCGCTGCCACGACCGCCCTCGCCCACCGGCCGAGCCCTGCTGCCCCAGTGCTGGGGCGAGAACAGGCCGATCTCGGCTTGCCGCAGCCGCTCGCGGTCGAACAGAATGGCCCCGATGCCGCGACCCTCGCGGCATGGCGTCAGCGCTTCATTGGCGTCGAATGCGACCATTTCATTGAGTCTAACAACACATGGCATCAGCGTCCTCCTCCTTGTGCCTCCTGCGCCTGTCCGCACTTGGCGATGTCACCCACGTGGTGCCCCTGGTGCGCACCCTGCAGGCTGCGCGCCCGGATACGCCGATCCACTGGATCATCGACAAGGCCGGCCACAAGCTGCTCGACGGCCTGCCCGGTGTCACCTTCCATGCCTACGACAAGAAGAGCGGCATGGCCGGGGTCAAGGAACTGCGCAGACAGCTGCCGCCGGGGCGCTTCGAAGCGCTGTTGCAGATGCAGGTGGCGTTCCGCGCCAACCTGCTGTCGGCCTTCATTCCCGCAGAGCGTCGCATCGGCTATGACCGCAGCCGCTCGAAGGACCTGCATGGTCTCTTCATCAACGAACGCATCCCCGACCGCCCCGGCATCCATGTGCTGGATGCCATCGGCAGTTTCTGTGAACCCCTTGGCCTGCGCCAGACCGAGGTCAGCTGGGACCTGGCGGTGCCACAGTCCGCGTATGAGTGGGCTGCCGCGCAATGGCAGGACGATGGCCGCCCGGTGTTGATGATCTCGCCCTGTTCCAGCCACGTGCGCCGCAACTGGTATGCAGACCGCTACGCCGCCGTGGCCAACCACGCCGCACAGCGCGGTTGGCAGGTGGTGCTGTGCGGAGGCCGCAGCGAACTGGAGCGCAGCATGGCCGATGCCATCCAGGCACAGCTGCACACACCGGCGCTGGACCTGGTCGGCAAGGACACCTTGAAGCAGCTGCCGGCGCTGCTGGCCCGGGCCAATCTGGTGATGACCCCGGACTCGGGCCCGATGCACATCGCCAACGCGATGGGCGCCAAGGTATTGGGCCTGCATGCAGCCAGCAACCCGAACCGCAGCGGTCCCTATTCCGACCGCCGCTACTGCGTGGACCGCTACGACGATGCCGCGCGCAAGTACCTGGCCAAGCAGGCCTCGGATCTGAAGTGGGGCACCAAGATCGAGTTCGACGATGTGATGGAACTGATCACCGTGGAAGACGGTATCGCTGCGTTCGAACGCTACGTCGCCGACCACCTGGGGTGAGCAGCAGGCTGCCCCGGATTACGCGCGCTGCGCGTAATCCTGGTAGGACTTCTCTTCCACGTACGCCGAACCCAGCGCCAGGTTGATCGCCTTCTTGATGCGCGCGCGTTCGTCATTGCGCAGGTAGACGCTGCGCGCCAGGTCGATGAAACCCTGGTCGAACGCCTGCGCCTTCTCTTTCAGGCGGATGTCGTCCTCGATGTCCCACAGCTGCTCGTTGACCGCCTTCAGCTCGGCACGCAGCTTGGCGATGTCCTTCACCGCCGCCGGGTGTGCCATCCAGGTCTGCTCCAGCGCCGACAGCTCTTTGCGCACATTGGCCAGCTTGCCCTCGTCACTGATGCGCTCGGACTTGATCTGCAGGATCGAGATCTTGTCCAGCAGCTCGCCGAAAGAAACGGGGACGAGGATTTCAGCGGTCATGGGAAAAAGCTCCAACAGGTGATGCAGGCAGTTTAACCCGCAGCTCGCGATGGAATGGGTAGATCCACGCCATGCGTGGATGAGCCTGCCAGCAGGAACAGCATCCACGCATGGCGTGGATCTACTGATGCACCTGCCCCGACAGGGGCGGGGAGAGGCCGGCACAGGGAGGGGCCCACAGGTTGCGCAGCAACGTGTGGGGCGACGCGCAGAGCGCGGCGCGTCCCGCGCCAGATTAAAGAAAAAGGGCTGCCTTTCGGCAGCCCTTTTTCTTTAATCTGGCGGAGAGGGGGGGATTCGAACCCCCGAGGCGCTATAAACGCCTGCCTGATTTCGAGTCAGGTACATTCAACCACTCTGCCACCTCTCCGGGTGGTCCCCGGCGGACCGGGGACGCGCATCATACGAGGAAGTGAGGCCGACGACAAGTCATTCCGGCCAACGAAGTGAAAATTTCCTGAGCGCACGCCTTGCCGGATGCGCGCAGCCACCCGATGATGCCTGTCTCCCCAGCAACACCCCGCCCCAGCGCCCATGATCGAATTCGGACACCTCACCCACCCCGGCATGCGCCGCGAGCTCAACGAGGACACCTACTACGGTGACAGTGAGCTGGCCCTGTGGCTGGTGGCCGATGGCATGGGCGGGCACGCCTGCGGTGAAGTGGCCAGCGCGCTGGCGCGCGAGACCATCGTGCGCGAGATCCGCCGCGGCGCACCGCTGGCGCAGGCCATCCGCACCGCCGACGAAGAGATCATCCGTGCCTCGCGCCGGCGCAACGACACGTTGCCGATGGGCACCACCGTGGTCGCCGCACGGGTACAGGGCAACCGCTATGAAGTGGCGTGGGTTGGCGACAGCCGTGCCTACCTGTGGCGCGACGGACAGCTGGCCCAGCTCAGCCAGGACCACAGCGTGGTGCAGGAGCTGGTCGCGCAGGGCAACCTGACCGCCGAACAGGCGCGTGCGCATCCGCACCGCAACGTGGTCACCCAGGCGCTGGGCGTGACCGATCCGGCGCATCTGAACGTGGCCACCACCAGCGGCGAACTGCGTCCGGGCATGCAGCTGCTGCTGTGCAGTGACGGCCTGACCGAAGAAGTGGACGACCGCAGCATCGCGCGCACCCTCGCCTTCGAGGATGCCAGCGCACAGGAATGCGTGGACACGCTGGTCGCCGCCGCGCTCGATGGCGGCGGCCGCGACAACATCAGCGTGATCCTGGTGCGCTGCCACTAACCGGTAGATCCACGCCATGCGTGGATGCGACGCTGCCGGCCAGCGGCCGGCACTACCCCACTCCAGGCATTACGCGCTGGCGGGCTCTTCCACCTTCGGGCCATCCCACAGCGCGTGGCCAGCCTTCTTGCGCAGCCGCTCCAGTCGCGCCGCATGCGCTTCCAGCTCCGACGGCGTGGCCACCACGCGCGGGCGCGGCAGCAGCTTGCTGGTATCGAAGGCCTGCAGCGCCGCACCGGCACCACCACCATCGTCATCGCCCAGACCGAAGCCGATTTCTTCCTGGCCCGAGGTCAGCGCGATATAGACGTCGCCCAGGATCTGCGCATCGAGCAGGCCGCCATGCAGCGCACGGTGCGAGTTGTCCACGCCCAGCCGCTTGCACAGCGCATCCAGCGAGTTGCGCTGGCCCGGGAAGCGCTCACGCGCCATCACCAGGGTATCGATCACGGCGCAGCGGTCGGTGATCTTCCCGTACTGCGGCCCCAGCAGCGACAACTCGTTGTCGAGGAAGCCGAGGTCGAACGCCGCGTTGTGGATGATCAGCTCGGCGCCATCGATGAAGGCCAGGAACTCGTCGGCAATCTGCGCGAAGTCCGGCTTGTCATCGAGGAACTCCAGGGTCAGGCCGGTGACTTCCTGCGCGCCCTGTTCGAACTCGCAGTCCGGCTTGATGTACTGGTGATAGTTGTTGCCGGTCGGGCGGCGCTTGAACAGCTCCACGCAGCCGATTTCGACGATGCGGTTGCCCTTCTTCCACTCCAGGCCGGTGGTTTCGGTATCGAGGATGATCTGACGCATGGGCTCAGTTTACCGGGCTGGCGTCGCGGATCTGGATCGCCGCGTTGCGGGCCAGCGTATCCACCCGCTCATTGTCCGGGTCGCCGGAGTGACCCTTCACCCAGCGCCAGTCGATCTGATGCCGCAGCGTGGCCGCCTGCAGGCGCTCCCACAGCTCGCGGTTCTTTACCGGATCGCCGCCAGCCGTCTTCCAGTTCTTGCGGATCCAGCCCGGCATCCACTGGGTCAGACCCTGCCGCACATACTGCGAATCGGTATAGAGCACGATGTTGCACGGCTCGGTCAGCGACTCCAGCCCGGAAATGGCCGCCATCAGCTCCATCCGGTTGTTGGTGGTGTGCGCCTCGCCACCGCTCAGTTCGCGCTCGTGGCCCTTGTAGCGCAGCAGCGCAGCCCAGCCGCCGGGGCCGGGATTGCCAAGGCAGGAACCGTCGGTGTGGATTTCGATGGTTTTCAATACAACTCCAGAATCAGGTAGCTACGGTGCCGTGCCAGCGCACCGGCAGCGGTTTCGGCCCAGGCAGGGCCAGCGTGCGTTTTTCCGCATGGAACAGGCAGGCCGCGCGCAGCGGTGCCCAACCTCCGGGACGACGACTGCCCGCACCGCGCCAGAGCGGGCCCAGGTAACGCATATCGTCGCATTCCAGCCCATGACGGCCGAGCAGCAGGCGGATCCGCTGCGGCGTGCGCACCACCAGCCCATGCTGGCGCCAGCGCGTGCGATACGGACTGAACGGATTGAGGCTGCTCAGCCACAGATGGCCGCCCGGCATCAGTACGCGCTCGCACTCGTCGAGCAGCCGGTCGGCATCGGCCGCGGTGACATGCTGCAGCACGATCGCATTGACGCTTTCATTGGCCAGCGGCAGCGGCAGCGCACAACGGGTGTCGCCGGCATAGCCCTGTCCCTGCCGATACAGGCGCAGACCGCGTCCACCCAGCTGTGCATCGTCCAGCCAGGCTGCACTTGGTGCGATCCACAGCCAGGGCTGCGCCGGCAGCACCGACAGCTGCGGCAGCAGCAATTGCCGCTCCAGCACACGCAAGGCCTCCGCCGGTTCGCTGTCGAACCACGGGGTCTGGCTCGCTTGACGGGTGCTCTGCAGCGCGGGCATGGTCCAATTCTATGCGACTGACTGCCCTGCCCGCATTTGCGGATAACTACATCTGGACGCTGATCGACAACGAGGGCGCTGCCGTGGTCGTCGACCCCGGCGATGCCGCGCCAGTGCTCGCACTGGCCGATCAGGGCCTGCGCGTGGACACGATCCTGCTCACCCATCACCACGACGACCACATCGGTGGCGTGCCGGCATTGCAGGCGCGTTTCCCCGGCGTGCGGGTCATCGCGCCGGTCGAGGAACGCATTCCCACGGCCACCGAGCGGGTCGGCGAAGGTGAACGCGTTCAGGCACTGGGCCGGACGTTCCACGTACTATCCGTGCCCGGGCATACCCGCAGCCACATCGCGTTTCACACTGCTGAACATCTTTTCAGCGGAGATTCGTTGTTCAGCCTGGGCTGTGGACGCCTGTTCGAAGGTACGCCGTCCCAGCTGCTGGCGTCGATGCGCAAGCTGGGTGCCCTGCCCGCGCAACTGCTGCTTTGTTGCGCTCATGAGTACACCGTGTCAAATGCCGTCTTCGCGCGGCATGTCGACCCCGCCAACGCTGCCCTGTGGCAGCGCCAAGAGGAGGCTTTGGCCATGCGCCGCGATGACCGTTCCACCCTGCCGGTAACCCTGGCCAACGAATTCGACTGCAATCCCTTCCTGCGTGTGCACGCTGCACCGATCCGTGCGTCGGTGTCGGCACACCTGGGCCGTGACGTCGTGGACGACGTCGACGTGATGGCCGGTCTCCGGCACTGGAAAGACGGCTTCCGCGCATGATGCGCCGAAGTCTGCCGCTGGCCCTGGGCCTTGCCCTGGGGCTGGCCGGAACCGCGGGCGCACAGTCGCTGGGCGCCGGCATCAGCCAGAACCTGACCGCCGCTGCGGCGCTGCCGCTGGATCCGTCCGCGCTGCCTGCGCCCTCGGTGCGCAATGGCCAGGAGATCTTCACCAGCTTCCGCGACGGCCTGGCCGAGCCCAGCTGCGATGCCGAGGCTACCAGCCCGCGCTGGCAGAAGCAGTTCGCCCACGCCCCCTCGCGCCTGGCCAACCAGGATGACGATGCGCTGGTGCTGTTCGGCTATGTGGTCGAAGAGCTGCGCAAGGCGAACCTGCCCACCGAATTCGCGCTGATCCCATTCGTGGAAAGCGGCTATCGGCCCAATGCCCGCAACGGCAGCGGCCCGACCGGCCTGTGGCAGTTCATCGCCACCACGGCGCGCAACCACCGCGTACCCATGGCCAACGGCTACGACGGCCGCCTGTCGGCGGTTGATTCCACCCAGGCCGCGGTGCGCTACCTGAAGACCCTGCACGGCATGTTCGGCGGCGACTGGCGACTGGCCACCATGGCCTACAACGCCGGCGAGTACCGGGTGCTGCAGTCCATGCGCAAGGCCGGCATGAACGCGCAGAATGCCAAGCCGGCAGCCCTGCCGGGGCTGTCGCCGGTTACCCATGCCTATGTCGAGAAGCTGCATGCCCTGGCCTGCGTGCTGGAAGACGTGGAGGACCAGCCTCGCGTAATGGCCTCGCTGGACCGCACCGTGCCGGTGTTGAAGGACCACACCCTGCCGGCCGGCACCAGCGTCCAGCAGTGGGCCGCACAGCGCGCCCTGGACCCCGCCAGGATCGCCCGCCTCAACCCGGCCCTGGCCGCCGGCAACCGCGCCTCGGGAACCACCCGGGTCCTGGCCCCGGTCTCGGCCGCTAATGCGACGGTGACGGAAGCCGCGACCACGCTGGTGGCCAGCACTGCACCGGTTGCCACGACCACGCCGACGCCGCAGGTGGCCAAGACCGTGGCCGCGATCGCCGACCGCCCGCGCAGCCGCCGCCACACCGTGCGTGATGGCGAGTCGGCCTGGACCATCGCCCGCCGCTACGGCATGCCGGTAAAGGCCCTGCTGTCGCTGAACGGCCTGAGTGGCAGCAGCGTGCTGAAGCCCGGCGCAGTGCTGCGCGTCGAGGACTGACGCGCTCCAACCCCGCTGTATCTGCTCTTT